>JADGHC010000694.1 GCA_019689655.1 Microbispora sp. | reverse complement strand
GGACTGGGGGACGCGGAGGGCGACGGAGACGGAGACGGTGACGGAGACGGAGACGGTGAAGGAGAAGGAGACGGGGACGGTGAGGGTGAGGGGGACGGGCTGGACCCCGTGTAGGTCAGCCCATAGCCGTACGGGAACAGCGGATCCTTGCCGTCCCCGACGTTGATCGGCTCCTGGTCGGCGCTGCGCGGCCAGGTCATCGGCAGCTTCCCGGTCGGGGCGTAGTCGCCGAACAGCACGTCGGCCACGCCGCGCCCCTCGGTGCCCGGCAGCCAGGCCGCCACCAGCGCGTCCCACTGGTCGAGCTGACCGGCGATGTCCAGCGGCCGGCCGGAGACGAGCACCACGACCAGCGGCACGCCGGACGCCTTGAGCCGCTGCAGCGTGGCCAGGTCGGTGGAGTCGAGGCCCATCGAGCCCGTGCGGTCTCCCTGACCCTCGGCGTACGGTGTCTCGCCCACGACGGCGATCGCCGCGCGGTAGGAGGAGTCGATGCCGCTGCCGTCGCGGCTGTAGGTGACCTGGGTGCCGGAGCCGACGGCGTCGCGGATGCCCTGCAGGATTGTGGTCCCCGGGGTGATGTTGCCCGACGAGCCCTGCCAGCTGATCGTCCAGCCGCCGCTCTGGTTGCCGATGTCGTCGGCGTTCTTCCCGGCCACGAAGATCTTCCCGCCGTTCTTGCTCAGCGGCAGCACGTTGCCCGCGTTCTTCAGCAGGACCAGGGACTTGCGTACGGCCTCGCGGGCCAGGGCGCGGTGCGCCGAGCTGCCGATCGTGGAGGTGTAGGAGCGGTCGGTCAGCGGCTTTTCGAACAGCCCGAGCTCGAACTTCTTGGTCAGGATGCGCCGGTTGGCGTCGTCGATCCGCGACATCGGGATCCGGCCCGCCTGCACCTCCTGCTTCAGCAGTGTGATGAACCTCTTGTAATCGGTCGGCACCATCACCATGTCGATGCCCGCGTTGACCGCCGTGGTGATCTCGTTCGCGGTGAAGCCGGACTGCCCGTCGAGCTGGTCGATGCCCGCCCAGTCGGAGACCACGAAGCCCGTGAAGCCCAGCTCGCCCTTCAGCACGTCGGTGATCAGGTACTTGTTGCCGTGCATCCGCACGCCGTTCCAGGAGCTGTAGGACACCATCACCGAGCCCACCCCGCGCTCCACGGCGGCCTTGAACGGCGGCAGGTGGATGGCCCGCAGGTCGGCCTCGCTCAGCTCGGTGTTGCCCTGGTCCCGGCCGCCCGTGGTGCCGCCGTCGCCCACGTAGTGCTTGGCGGTGGCGAGGATGGAGGCGTTCCCGGCGTTCTGGAAGCCGTCCACGATCGTCGTCATCTGCGTCACGAGCTGCGGGTCCTCGCTGAAGGACTCGTACGTACGGCCCCAGCGGTCGTTGCGGGCCACGCACAGGCAGGGCGCGAAGGTCCAGTCGATGCCGGTGCCGGACACCTCTTCGGCCGTCGCCCGCCCGATCCGCTCCACCAGGTCGGGGTCGCGGGTGGCGCCGAGCCCGATGTTGTGCGGGAAGATCGTCGCGCCGACGACGTTGTTGTGCCCGTGCACGGCGTCGATCCCGTAGATCATCGGAATGCCGAGGGGGGTGGACAACGCCTGCCGCTGGAAGTTGTCGTACATGTCGGCCCAGGACGACGGGGAGTTCGGTGAGGGCGCCGAACCGCCGCCGGACAGGATCGAGCCGAGCCGGTACGTCGCCACGTCGGAGATCGTGGTCAGGGCCGACCGGTCGGCCTGGGTCATCTGCCCGACCTTGTCGTCCAGCGACATCCGGGACAGCAGGTCGTCCACCCGCGTCGCCACCGGAAGGCTCGGATCCTTGTAGGGGGCGTCCGCCGCCCGGGCGACCGTGCGGTCGGCGGCGTAGACGACGCTCAGCGCCACGGCGAGCAGCGCGACGAGCGTGGTGATCCAGACGGGCCTCAGCCGGGATGTCATCACGTCCTCCCTCGATGTTCCCGCCGACCGTAAGAATCGCCGGGAATTCGGGTCAAACAACGCGACTCCCGGACACTCGCCACCAGCCGCGTACCACGAAACTTTCAGGCGTGCCCCGGCCGATCGTCACCCCGCGTGCGGTGCGATCGGCGTGTGGGAAGAGGATGGACGGGTGTGCGCCAGCGGAACGGGACGAGAGAGCGGAGCGGTCGGCCGGAAGGAGTGGGCGCGCGATGCGGCCGGCGGGGCTTTCGATCGCCTTCGGCTGCCCTTCTGGGAATCACGCTCCGGGTTTCTGGCGGATACCCAAGTGGCGTCCCATTCCGGCGGGGCTGACCAACGCGCCCACGGCGGTGATTGAAGACGACCCCGGTGCCCGGCCGGGCCTCGCCGAGAGCGATCCGCTTGCCGCCCTGCTGCTCCAGGGTCCCGTCGCCCGCCGGGATTTTCCCCGGATCTCCCGGGATCTTGGGAGAGCTCGCGTGAGGGGGCCGTGGCGGGGGCATGTACCTTGCCGGTCCCGTCCCCACGCCGTACCCGCCGACAACGTCCGATTGACCGTCCGTGCCGTGCCGGGGCGCCGGCCGCGACCCGAGGGGCGTCCATGCGCATCACCGCCGTCGAGTCCACCGAGCTGTTCGTCCGCGCCGCCGCAGGTGAGGCCCCGCGCCAGGTGGTCAGGGTCGCCCTCGCCGAG
Organism: Microbispora sp.; assembly: GCA_019689655.1. Classification (GTDB taxonomy): domain Bacteria; phylum Actinomycetota; class Actinomycetes; order Streptosporangiales; family Streptosporangiaceae; genus Microbispora. Next base: position 279 of record JADGHC010000694.1, on the reverse strand, counting down.
GTGCCGGACGGCGCGTCCCCGGAGATCGAGATCACCGGCCCCGGTGTGAGGGGCGGGCACACGGCGTCCGGGCGGCCCCCTGGTTTGGCCCCGGAGGAGCCCCTGGTCGCCGAGGTGCCCGTGACCGTCGAAGGCTCCAAGGACGCCACGGAGTCCGCTGTGGTCCCCGGCGTGCGGGTCCCGATCACCGTGCGGGCCGCCGCGGGCCGGGAGCGGTGCACGGCCGAGGGCGAGCTGATCGTGGCCGAGCCGGGGTGGACGGTCTGGATGATCCCCCAC
>JADGHC010000693.1 GCA_019689655.1 Microbispora sp. | reverse complement strand
CCCCGCCCCCGTCCTCGACGCCCTCACCGCTCGCGAGGTGGAGGTGCTCCAGCTGCTGGCCCGCGGTCTGTCCAATTCCGAGATCGCCGCGCGGCTGTTCATCTCCGACACCACCGCCAAGACCCACGTCAGCCGCATCCTCACCAAGCTCGGCCTGCGCGACCGGATCCATGCGGTGATCTTCGCGTACGAGTCCGGCCTGATCGTCCCCGGCTGACGGCCCGCCGTGCCGGGGGCGGGCCGCCCGGTGCCGAACCGCATCGCGTGAGCGCGCACCACCTCCGCGAGGTGGGCCGACTCCGGGGACGCGTGCGAGGCGGGGCGCTAGCCTGGTGCGGATCACGGAAAGGGGACGACCGGAAATGGTGCTGGAGGGGACGGCCCGCGCCCTGCTGCGCAGGCTGGCGGCCGAGCAGGCGGAGGCGCGGGTGCCGTCGCTGGTGGCGGCGATCGTGCGGGGCGGTGAGATCGCCTGGTTCGGGGCGCGCGGCCGGGTCGACGGGCAGCCACCCACCCGGGACACCCAGTACCGCATCGGCTCCATCACCAAGACCTTCGTGGCGACCGTCGTGATGCGGCTGCGCGACGAGGGCAGGCTCGACCTGCTCGACCCCCTGGACAAGCACGTGCCCGGCACGCCGCTGGGCGACGTCACGGTCGCCCAGCTGCTGTCCCACAGCGGCGGGCTGACCGCCGAGCCGCCCGGCCAGTGGTGGGAGCGCACCCCGGGCGTGCCGGTCGGCGACCTGGTCGCCGCGCTCGGCCCCGAGTCGGCCCGGCACCGGCCCGGCCGCCGCTACCACTACTCCAACCTCGGGTTCGCCCTGCTCGGCGAGCTGATCGCGCGCAAGCGGTCGGCGCCGTGGGACCAGGTCGTACGCGGGGAGGTGCTGGAGCCGCTCGGCATGCGCGACACCACCCCGCGCCCCCGTGCCCCGCACGCCACCGGGTACGCCGTGCACCCGTGGGCCGACGTGCTGCTGCCGGAGCCGGAAACCGACCACGGCGCCATGGCGCCGGCCGGGCAGATGTGGTCCACCGCCGCCGATCTGGCCCGCTGGGCGGCCTTCATCGGCGGCGACACCGGTGAGGTGCTGCGCCCGGCGACGCTCGCCGAGATGCGCGAGCCGGCCGTCGTGGAGGACGGCGACGCCTGGACCCGCGGCTACGGGCTCGGCCTCCAGCTCGCCCGGCACACCGGCCCCGGCGGCCCGAGGCGGCTGGCCGGCCACACCGGGTCGATGCCCGGCTTCCTCGCCACCGTGTGGGCCGACCCCGCCGACGGTGTGGCCGTGCTGTGGATGGCCAACACCACCTCGGGCGTACGCAACCTCGACACCGCCCTGCTGGACATCCTGGCCGAGCACGAGCCGCCGCTGCCGGCCGAGTGGTCCCCCTCCCCGGTGGACGAGGACCTGCTGGAGCTGACCGGGCCGTGGTATTGGGGGCCGACGCCGTACGTGCTGCGTGTCCTGCCGTACCGGGGTCTGTCGCTGACCCCGGTGAGCGGGCAGGGCCGCGCCTCCCGGTTCGTCGCCCAGGCCGACGGCACCTGGCTCGGGCTCGACGGCTACTACGCCGGGGAGACCCTGCGGGTGGTCCGCTCCCCCGGCGGCGTGACCCACCTGAACCTCAACACGTTCATCTTCACGCGCGAGCCGTACGACCCGGCGGCCCCGGTGCCGGGCGGCGTCGACCCGGCCGGCTGGCGGTGACCGGCGGGTGACGGGTCAGGTGGTGGCCAGCGCGACCGTCGGCGACAGGCGGGCCGCGCGCATCGCCGGGTAGAGGCCCGCGAGCGTGCCGATGACGAGCGTGGCGCCGACCGCCCCCGCGAACGCCCAGGCCGGGACCACCGGCGGCCAGCCGCGCGACAGCGCGTAGCCGACGGTGGCCAGGCCGCCCAGCACCGCGCCCGCGATCCCGCCGAGCGCCGACAGCAGCAGCGACTCGGCGAGGAACTGCAGGCGCACCTGGCCCCGGGTGGCCCCCAGCGAGCGGCGCAGGCCGATCTCCTTGCGCCGCTCCAGCACGGAGATCACCATCGTGTTGGCCACGCCGACCCCGCCGACCAGCAGCGCGACCGCGCCGAGGCCGAGCAGCAGGTTGGTGAACGCGCCGGCGGCCGCCGCCCGGGCCGCCAGCGCGTCCGAGGGCCGGCTCACCGTGACCTCCTCGGGGTTTTCCGGGTTGACCGTGCGCGGCAGCACGGCCCGTACGGCCTCCACCGCCTCCTCGGTGGACCGCTCGTAGATCGTCGTCGGGTGGCCGTCGAAGCCCAGGTACTTCTCCGCGGCGGGGAACCCGACGAGCGCCGAGCGCTCGATCTCCGGGGCGAGCGGCATCGGGCCCAGGATGCCGACCACGGTGAACCACCGCTCGCCCATCCAGACCTGTACGCCGGTTCTGGTGATGCCGAGCCGCTGCGCGGCCGCGGCGCCCAGCACGACGGCGGGCCGCGCCTCGGTGGCGGCGTTCAGCCAGGTGCCCTTGACGACCCGGCCTTCGAGGGTGGTGAGCAGCTCGGAGGTGGCGGCCTGGACGGCGATTCCGCCGGTGACGGCCTTGGGGATGCGGTCGGTGCGCCGGATCGTGGCGTCGACCAGGCCGGTGGCCGAGGCCGTGCGGACCGGTCCGATGCGCCGGACCATGCCGAGCGCCTCCACCGGCAGCTTGGCCTCCTCGCCGAACAGCGTCCGCCCGGGGGCGACGGTGAGCAGGTTGGTGCCGAGCCGGTCGAGCTGGCGCATCAGCTGCTCGCGGGAGGAGGCAGAGATGCCGAGCACCGCGATCATGGTGGCGATGCCGATGGCGATGCCGAGCGCGGACAGGAAGACCCGGGCCGGGCGGGTGCGCAGCCCGGCCGCGCCGGTCCGCAGGACGTCGGACGGCCCGAGCCGGGCGGGGGTCAGCCGGGTCATCG
>JADGHC010000692.1 GCA_019689655.1 Microbispora sp. | reverse complement strand
CCACCAGCGCGTACGGCTGACGCCACGGCGAGGAGTCACCGGACGCCGGGGACTGCGCCGACTGGGTGAGCGGCGTCGGCCGGGCGGCCTGAGCCGGCTGAGCGACCTGAGTAGCCGTGACCGCGGCCGGTTGAGTGACCTGGGCCGATTGCGGAGACGCGGCGGGCGTCACGGCCGGCAGGCGGTTGCGGACGACGGCGCTCGCCTTCCACGGGAATCCCGGCGGCTTCACCGGCCCCCAGTAGTCCGTGATCACCATGCCCGGAGACACCGGGTTCTGCGGCGGCGCCGGCTTCAGCCCGCCGGGCACGGTGAGCGTGCCGATCTCGTACGGCGCGAACATGCCCTGCAGGCTCTGCACCCGCCACCGCCCGGCCGGCACCTTGATCGACGTGGCGTAGTGGGCGGGCTCCGGCAGGGGCGTCCCGTTGAATGTCAGTGTTTTGCCGTCCTCCCCGGTCAGGCGCAGGCCGATCGGTTCGAGGTTGCCCGGGCCCTCGTACGGATGGGTGCCGTGCTGCAGCACCCAGAAGCCCACGGTGTAGGACACGTCGGGCCGCAGTGTGGAAGGAAGCGGGTCGAGTTCGGTCACGGCCCAAAAACCTGCCCGCGCCTGCGCGGGCAGGGCCGTCACGAGGATGGCCGCCATCGCCGCGAGGGCCACGAAGAGTCGTCTCATCACAACACCTCCGCACTCCCTACCGCGGGAGGCGCAGGAAAGTTCCTGAGAATTTCCTGATATAAGGCGGCGCCGGTCAAACCGATGGTCAACTACTGGGAGACTGTTTCCGACGTGTAGGCGACTGTGGTGGCAGGGGAGACGTCGTGCCCGACCTCAGTGCCCGGCGCTGGAGTGCCAGGCGTCGCATCGCGGCCCGGTCGGCGGCGGGAGCGGCGGTCGCGCTGGCCCTGATGACGTGGCCGGTGCTCGCGGCGAGCGAACCGGTGACCGTGCTCTACTCCTGCACCCCGGCGGATGGCGCCCCCGGGACCTACCCCGTGAGCGTGGCCCTGGCCGGTCCCGGCGCTGCCGTGGTGAGCAGCGACGCGGTCGTGACCTGGCGCATCGCACCCGGTACGCCGTCGGAGGGGCAGAGCGCGCTGGTGGCGCCGGCGACCGGTATCGCGGCCGGCGACGTCGTGATCGCCGAGGGCACGATGGAGGTCACCGGCGCTCCCGTCGTGAGCGAATCCGCCGACGCCTCGCCGAGCCCCGGACCTTCCGACTCTCCGACGCCGAGCCCGGCGGTCTCTCCATCCGCCTCGCCCGCCGCTTCGCCTTCCCCTTCAGCCTCGCCGTCACCCGCCCCTTCGCCTTCGCCGGACGACCAGGACGACACGGAGGACACGAGCGACCCGAACGACACGGAGGACACGGGGCCCGAGGCGGTCGCGGACACCTCGGCGTCCCCGGATGCCGCGCTCTTGGCCGACGACCCGGCGACCGGCACGGAGAACGAGAGCCCCCCGGCCATCACGCTGACCCCCACCGCCGAGCTGACCGTCGCGACGGCCGTTTCGGGGTCGGCCACGCTGTCGCCGCTCCCCGAGCTGGTTGTCACCCTGACCCCGACGGCGGAGGGCACCGTCGCAGTCGCGGCCGGGAACTTCACGCTGCGGCTGCGCCCGGCCGGAGACACCACCGGCACGGGCGGCGAACTCTATACGTGCACTCTGCCGGACCCCGCGAGCCGGGCGTCGCTCGCGTTCACCGTCTCCACGTCCGCCCCGCCGGACGACGGCGGGGACGACACGGGCACCTCGCCCAGCCCCGGCGAAACGACGACGGCGACGGCCACGGTGACCACGACGGTCTCGGCGACCACCACGACGACCACCACGGCGACGGCCACGGTGACCACCACCGCCTCCGCCAAGACCACGGTGACCGCGACGGTCACCCGTACGGCGGCCAAACAGATCAAGACCACGCCGCTCGGCGGCGCGCAGACCGGCGCGGGGGGTGATGCGGGGCCGGACGGCAGGCTCGTCGTGCTGACGGGTGTGGCGCTGATGGCCGCGGCGGCGGCCGGAGGACTGCTGCTGCGGCGCTTCGGCCCGAACCCCGGCCCGTACGGCAGGCATTAGCGTCCGGGATGGTGCGGTTATCGCGAGAACGTCACATTGTTCAAGCGAACGGAGGCGGTGTTGGGGTTTTTGTCCGTAAGATCTCTACCCGACCGTGACCGTGCGCTGGCAGGCTGGTACCGCTGTTGACTGCGAGCATCGAAGTGGAGAGAAGTCAGTGCTGAAGTCAAAGGCGCGGGGCCGTGTCGCCGGGAGGGCCGCCGCGGCCGGAGTGGTCAGCGCGGGCCTTCTCCTGGGCCTGGGCGCACTTGGCGCGCATGCCGACACGAGGACGGTGACGTACACCTGCACCCCGGGAACCACGGGCGGTGCCGCCGTCAACCACGATTTCACCGTGTCGCTCACCGCGAACACCTCGGTGGTGACCGGCACCCAGTACACCGCGACCCTGAGCATCCAGCCGGTGAATAGCAACGGCTCGTCGTTCCCCGCGCCGGTGGCGATCGAGAGCGGCGCGGTGATCCAGCTGCAGCCGAGCGTGGCGGCGTCGGTGCTGCCGGCCGGTATGACCGCGGGTGTGTCCACGCCGTCGCCGACGGGTACGCCGTTGACCTCGGCCATCCAGGCCCAGGGGACGATGCCGCCGCTCCCCGCGGCCACGCTGACCGTCACGCCGTCGGCCGGGGCCACCTCGGTCGTGCTGACGGCGAAGGACTTCAAGATAAACATGATCGCGCCCGCCGGCACGGGCACGACCACCACCACGACCCCCACCCTCCTCTACAACTGCGTGATCGCCACCACCGCGACGCCCGCGGTGGCGACGATCGGGGTGACGAGCGCCTCGCCCACGCCGCGCGGCACCCGCACGGTGTATGAGACGGTGTACGCGTCATCCAATCCGTCC
>JADGHC010000691.1 GCA_019689655.1 Microbispora sp. | reverse complement strand
CAGGCAGGCGCCACCGGCAGCGCAGGCTGCCTCCCGCTCGGCCCGGACCACCGCGATCTTTCCGGCGGGGGTCAGGCCGGCATGCAGCGCGTCGAGGCCAAGCGCCACGCCGACTGCCTCGGCGGAGGCGGCGCGGTCGCCCGTCACCATCACCAGCCGTGCGACCCCGGCGGTGCGCAGCGCCCGCAGGGCGCGGGGGGCCTTGGGCCGGATGCGGTCAGTCAGCAGCACGACGCCGGCCACCTGCCCGTCCACCGCCACCCAGGCCGCCGCCGCGGCCGCCGCGGCCAGGCGCGCGGCGGGGCCCGCCTCCGGCGGTGCCAGCCCGGCACTGGCGAGCAGCGAGGCGCTGCCCACCTTCACCTGCCGCCCCTCCACCAGGCCGGACAGGCCACCGCCGGGGATCTCCTCGGCTCCGGACGGAAGCGGCAGCGGCAGTCCCGCCGCGCGGGCGGCGGCCACCACCGCCGCGGCGACCACATGCGCGGAAGCCTGATCGAGCGCGGCGGCAAGGCCCAGCACCTCCGCGGTGGTGAAGCCCTCCAGCGGGACCACGCCGGTGACCCGCGGCGTGCCGGTGGTCAGGGTGCCGGTCTTGTCGAACAGGGCGGTGCGCACCCGCGCCAGCCGCTCCAGCGCGCCGCCGCCCTTGACCACCACCCCATGCCGCGCGCCGCAGACCAGCGCGACCGGCACGGCCAGGATCAGCGGACAGGGCGTGGCGACCACCAGCACCGCCAGCGCCCGGATCGGGTCGCCGGTCAGCAGCCAGGCGCCGCTGGCCACCACCAGAGTGAAAGGCAGGAACCACAGCGCCCAGCGGTCGGCCAAGCGGACCATCGGCGGCCGTTCGCCCTCGGTGGCGCGGACCAGGCGGAGGATGGCGGTGTAGGTGCTGGCCTCGGCGGTGGCGGTGGCGCGCAGGGCGAAGGGGCCGCCGGCATTGACTGCGCCGCTGCGCACCGCCTCTCCCGGGTTGCGGGCCACCGGCATGGGCTCGCCGGTCAGTGCGGATTCGTCCAGCGTGGCCGGCGCGCTGCCCTCGACGGTGCCGTCCACCGGCACCGCCTCGCCCGGCTTGACCAGCAGCAGATCGCCGGCGCGGACCACCTCGGCAGCGATGTCGGCGAGGCCGTCGCCCTCCTGGCGGTGGGTGATCCGTGGGGTGCGGGCGGCGAGGGCCGTCAGCTCGCGGCGCGCCCGTCCCTGAGCGAATTCCTCCAGTGCGGTGCCGCCGGCGACCATCAGCGCGATCAGGGCGGCGGTTGCGGCTTCGCCCAGGGCCAGCGTGCCGCCGATCGCCAGCAGGGCGATGATGTCCACGCTGGGCGTGCCGCCGCGCAGGGCGAGCAGGCTGTCGCGCGCCAGCACGGCGGCCACCGGCAGGGCGGCGACGGCCCAAGGGAGGCGTGCCACCCCGGCCCCGCAGAGCAGCGAGGCGGCGCGGCATCGGGCGGCATCACTCAGGGCGCTGTGGGGATCCAGTGGTGGGCCGCACGGAACATGGACCTTGAAGCCGCCGGTCTCGTCCGACTGTGAGCGAGGCGGGCTGGACCGGCGGTACCGGGCAGGCCACCCTGCCTTCCGGCAGTTGCGGAGGAGATGGCGATGCCGAGGGGCTTGCTGGCGCTTGCGGCCGTGGTGGCCCTCGCAGGCGGAAAACCCACCTTCGCGCAACAGGTGGGCGACGTGGCCGCCGGGCGGCGCCTGGCCGAGGCATGGTGCAGCAACTGCCATGTGATCGGCCCCAATGTCACCGGCCCCGGCTCGGATGCGGTGCCGACCTTCCCCACCATTGCCCGGATGCCCTCGACCACGGCGATATCGCTGCGCGTCTTCCTGCAGACCCCGCATGCGCGCATGCCGGATGTCCAGATGTCGCGCGAGCAGGTCGGCGATGTCATCGCCTACATCCTGAGCCTGCGGGACCAGGGGGCGAAACGATAGCGGGCCCTGCCGGCTGCCGGAGCCTGGCAGGGCAGGCCGCCGCCGGCATTGATGCAGGCCAATGCCGTGCAGCCCCGACCGGCGCGGCGGCCAGAGGGGCAGGTGACGATCTGACCGCCAATCCCTGCGCCGGATCAATGCCGCCGGGCGCCGTCCGGTCAGAAGGACCGGTAGGGTTGTTGGAGTCTGCCATGCCTCCCGAACTCCCGGAGCGCTTCTGGTCGGTGCCGGCGGGCGAGATGTTCGCCGCGCTCGCCTCCTCTCCCGACGGCCTGGAGTCGGCCGAAGCGGCCCAGCGGCTTGCCGCCTGTGGCCGCAACCTGGCCGCCGAGGCGCCGCAGCGGCATATCCTTGCCAAGATCGGGCGGCGCCTGGTCGAGCCCCTGATCGCCATCCTGGTGGCCGCCGCCGTGCTGTCCGGCGCAACCGGCGACTGGGCGAGCTGCCTGATCATCCTGGCGATCCTGGCAGCCTCGATCGCGCTCGACGTGTTCCAGGAACACCGGGCCGAGGCTGCGGCCGAGGCGCTCAAGCGCTCCGTTGCCATCCGCTCGGCGGTCCGCCGCGACGGCCAACTGACCCAGGTTGCGGCCGAGGACATCGTCCCGGGCGATGTCGTCGAGCTCCGGGCAGGGGATCTGGTCCCCGCCGATGGTGTCGTGCTGGCAAGCCAGGCCGCCCATGCCAATGAATCGCTGCTGACGGGCGAACCCTATCCGGTCGGGAAGCGGCCCGGGCCGAGCGGGGCCGCAACCCCCGCCGAGGCTTATGACGCGCTGTTCGGCGGCACCACCCTCATCAGCGGCGAGGCGACCATGCTTGTGGTGGCGACCGGCGCCCGCACCCGCTTCGGCGGCATCGCCGCCGCCCTGCGCGCCGAGGAGCCGCCGACCGCCTTCGAGCGCGGCCTGCACGCGCTCGGCGTCCTGATCCTGCGGCTGACCGCCTTCCTGGTGATGTTCGTGCTGCTCGCCCATCTCGTGGCCGGGCGGCCGGCGCTC
>JADGHC010000690.1 GCA_019689655.1 Microbispora sp. | reverse complement strand
ACGAGCGTCGCCGATCCGTGTGAACGCGACGGTGTGGTGGATGTGTTCAGGCTCCACCACACCACCGCACTCGGAGGCCGGCCTCACGGGTCAGGGTCCGACTCGCCCGGCGTGGACGCGCCGGAGCCCCGGTCCCATCCGGACCGGGGCTCCTTTCACGTGACGGACCACACGCGGCCGTACGGGCGCGTACGGCCTCCGTACGGACTCAGTCGTCGGCGGGGTCGAACTTGTAGCCGAGACCGCGCACGGTGAGGATGCAGCGCGGGTTGGACGGATCGGCCTCGATCTTGGCCCGCAGCCGCTTCACGTGCACGTCGAGCGTCTTGGTGTCACCCACATAGTCGGCGCCCCAGACCCGGTCGATGAGCTGGCCGCGGGTGAGCACCCGGCCGGCGTTGCGCAGCAGCACCTCGAGCAGCTCGAACTCCTTCAGCGGAAGCTGCACCTGCCGGCCGCGCACGGCCACGACGTGCCGGTCGACGTCCATGCGGACCGGACCCCCGGTGAGGACGGACGACTCCACCTCCTCGACGTCGCCCTGCCTGCGCAGCACCGCGCGGATGCGCGCCACCAGCTCGCGGGACGAGAACGGCTTGGTCACATAGTCGTCGGCGCCCAGCTCCAATCCGACGACCTTGTCGATCTCGCTGTCCTTCGCGGTCAGCATGATCACGGGCACCTTGGACCGCTGCCGGAGCGAACGGCACACCTCGGTTCCGGGCAGGCCGGGGAGCATCAGGTCGAGCAGGACGAGGTCGGCGCCGTTGCGGTCGAACACGTCGAGGGCCTCGGGGCCGGTGGCCGCCACCGCGACCTCGAACCCCTCCTTCCTGAGCATGTACGACAAGGCGTCCGAAAACGACTCCTCGTCCTCGACGACGAGTACCCGAGTCACTTAACGGCCTCCTGGGGGATGGTCGTGCTTGGTACGGGGACCGCCTGACCGCCGAACGCGGGAAGGCGGAGAGTGAAGGTCGAGCCGGAGCCCTCCTTGCTCCACACCGCGACCTCGCCGCCGTGGGCGACCGCCACGTGCTTGACTATCGCGAGGCCGAGACCGGTGCCGCCGGTGGCCCGCGACCGGGCGGCGTCGACGCGGAAGAACCGCTCGAAGATGCGCTCCTGCGCGCTTTCCGGAATGCCGATGCCCTGGTCGCTCACGCTCACCTCGACGACCTTCCCGGCCGGCCTGGCGCTGATCACGACACGGGTGTGCTCGGGGCTGTAGGCGACGGCGTTGTCGATGAGGTTGCGCAGCGCGGTGACGAGCAGCTCCTCGTCGCCCCAGACCTTGAGGCCCTCGGTGCCGCCCGCGACGAGCGTGATGTCCTTCGCCGAGGCCTTCGTGTTGCACCGGTCGATGGCCTCGTGGATGGTCTCGTCGACGGACACCTGCGCGGGCGCCGGGATGGGCTCGCCGCCCTGGATCCGCGACAGCGTGATCAGGTCCTGCACGAGGTACGTCAGCCGGGCGGCCTCGTGCTGCATCCGGCCGGCGAACCGCTTCACGGCCTCCGGGTCGTCGGCCGCGTCCTGGATCGTCTCGGCGAGCAGGCTCAACGCGCCGACCGGCGTCTTGAGCTCGTGACTGACGTTCGCGACGAAGTCCCGGCGCACCGCCTCGACGCGCTGCCGCTCGGTCTGGTCCTCCGCCAGCACGAGCACCTGCCCGTTGGTGCCCAGCGGCGCCACCCGCACCGCGAACGACGTGGACTCCTGCCCGAACTTGCGGCCCGCCGTCTCGATCTCGCTCTCGCGGATCTCGCCGTCCCTGCGGACCTTCCTGGCCAGCGCGAGCAACTCGGCGGCCATCAGGGACTCCCCGCGTACGAGGCCGAAGGCACGCGCTGCCGAGCTGGCGCGCAGCACCCGGTCCTCACGGTCGAGCACCACGGCCGAGGACGGCAGCACGGCGAGCACCGACGCCACTCCCGGAGGCAGGCCGTCATCCACCGGCTCGGGGATGCGGGGCTTGTCCATCTGCCGCCTGATCGCGAGCATGACGAAGGAACCGGCGACGAATCCGCCCAATGCCGCCAAGCTCGCCAGCAACTCGTTCACAATCAGCAGCCTAGGCGGCATTTCTGGTACTTCCACCTCCCCGACCTGGCATGACGCCCCTGTTTCCGGAAAAGTTCATCTGGCGGCCGGGATTCGTTCATCCACCCACGCGTAGCGTGGCGGCCATGCGCGACGCCTATCACGAAGAGCTTTCGGCCCTGACCGACCGCTTGGTGGAGATGACCCGCCTGGTGCGGTCGGCCATGTCGAGGGGGACGACCGCCCTGCTCGACGCCGACCTGCAGCTGGCGGAGAGCGTCATCTCCCAGGACGCCGAGGTCGACCGGCTGTACCAGGAGCTCGAAACCTCGATCTTCGAGCTGATGGCCACGCAGCAGCCGGTGGCGGTCGACCTGCGTACGGTCATCACCGCCCTGCGCATGGCCGCCGACCTGGAGCGGATGGGCGACCTGGCCGAGCACATCGCCAAGCTCGCCCGGATGCGCCACCCCGAGTCCGCCATCCCCGCCGAGCTGCGTGACACGTTCGTCGAGATGGGCGCCATCGCGGAGAACCTGATCACCAAGGCGGGCAGCTGCATCGCCTCCCGCGACATCGACCTCGCCAAGGAGCTGGAGGAGGACGACGACGCCATGGACCGCCGTCACCGCCGGCTGTTCCGCCTCCTGCTCTCCAAGGACTGGGATCACGGCATCGAGGCGGCCATCGACATCACGCTGGCGGGCCGCTACTACGAGCGGTACGCCGACCACGCCGTACGCGTCGCCCGCGACGTCGTGTACCTCGTCACGGGTACGCGCGACGCGGACGCACTCGCCGGCTGACGCGCCCGCTCGCTCATCCGGCGGCTCATTCGGCGGTACGGGGGCACGGGCCCCCCCCCCGGGTGCGGGGGGCGCGGGGGGGGGGGGGTTAACCCCCCC
>JADGHC010000060.1 GCA_019689655.1 Microbispora sp. | reverse complement strand
GCCCCGGCCTCCGCGCCACCGGAGACGCTGGTCGCCGCCCGCCAGACGGTCACCTCGCCCGCCCCGCCCAGCGGCGCTTTCCGCGGCGAAGCGGCGGTCCCTTTCCGGGGTTTCCTCGAGGCCGCCGGACGGCCGCGTCCCGAACTGCTGGAGGCCGGGGTGCGCTCGTTCGCGTTCGGCCACGTCGTCGCCGGCCCGGGCGGCTGCGTTCCCCGCTGGGCCGGCGTCGAGCCGGGCGGCGCGAGCTCCGTCGCCGCGCGGATCGCCCGGCTGCGGGCCGACGGTGGCGAGGTGTGGCCGGCGTTCGGCGGGCCGTACGGGCGGGAGCTGTCGGCCACCTGCCGGAGCCCGGCCCGGCTGCTGGCGGCCTACCGTCACGTCGTGACGGCGCTCGATCCGGCCGGCCTCGACTTCGAGGCAGGCGGGTCGGACGGCCCCGAAGCGGTCCGGCGCCGCGCCGTCGCCATCGCCCGGCTGCAACGCGAGGCGTGGGCGCGCGGCCGTCCGCTGCGGGTCACGTTCACACTGCCCGCGTCCCGGCGCGGCCTGGAGCCCGCCGACCAGGAGATGCTGCGGGCGGCCCGCGAGGAGGGCGCGGAGGTCGACTCGGTCGGCCTGCTCGTGCCGATCGCCTCCGGCGTCTCGAACCTCCACGACCTGGCCGTGGCGGCGCGGGCGGCCCGCCTCCAGATCGCCGAGGCGCTGGGCGTGCCGCCCGACCGGGCGTGGCGGCGCATGGGCCTCGTGCCGGTCCTCGCCGCCCCCGGCGACCTCGGCCCCGGCGAGGCTTCGCGGCTGGCCGAGTTCCGCGCCCGCAACGGCCTGGGCTGGCTGTCCCTGCGCGGCGCCGGCCCGGCCGACGACGTCGTACGGATCCTGGCCCGGCCGTCGCGCCCCGGCGACGCCCGCACCGCCCCTCCTTCGTGAGGTCGTGAGGCGCCGCCGTCAGTCCCGGACGAGCAGGGCCACGCACTCCACGTGGTGAGTCATGGGATATTGATCGAAGGCCCGCAGGCCGTCGAGGCGGTAGCCGTGCTCGGCGAACCAGGCCACGTCCCTGGCCAGCGTGGCCGGGTCGCACGAGACGTACACGATGCGGGACGCCTCCAGCTCGGCGACGCGCTCGACGACGCGACGGCCGAGGCCCGCGCGGGGCGGGTCGGCCACCACCAGATCGGCCCGCTCGATCTTCAGCCGGTCGAGGGCCTCCTCGACCCTGCCCCGCTCGATCCGCGCCTGCGGCAGGTCGCGCAGGTTGAACCGGGCGTCCTGCACCGCCTGCGGCTCGGACTCGATGCCGAGCACGGCGCCGTCCCGCCCGACGGCCTCGGCGAGCCCGGCGGCGAACAGGCCGGCGCCGCAGTACAGATCGAGGGCCCACTCCCCCGGCTCCGGCCGGCCGAAGCCGAGCACCGCCCCCAGCAGCGTGCCCGCCGCACCCGGGTGGACCTGCCAGAACCCGCTCGCGGTGACCCGGAAGTCACGCTCGCCCACCCGCTCGAACAGGGAGGCCCGGCCGCGCAGCGCACGGGTGCCCCGCCTGCCCTCGTCGAGCAGGACCGCGGCGTCCACGTCCGGGATGGCCGCCCGGCGGCGCGGAACGGGTTCGACGATCACGGCGCGGTCGCCGCCGGAGGCCGCCACCACCTCGACCGATGCGGCCCCCGGCCAGGCCAGGCGCTCCGCGCCGATCTCCTCGACGGCGGGATGCGCGATGAGGCACTCGGTGACCGGCTCGATCTCGTGCGACCGATGCCGCCGCAGCCCCGCCGTGCCGTCCCGGTCCACGGCGAACCGCACGCGGGTGCGCCACCCGAGGCCGTTCTCCGCCCCGGGCACCTCCTCGACCACGACCTTGAGGTCGAAACCGGCCAGGCGCCGGAACTGCTCGGCGACCACGTCGGCCTTGAGCCGGCGCTGCGCCTCCGGCGAGGCGTGCTGCCAGTCGCACCCGCCGCAGCGGCCGGGGCCGGCGAACGGGCAGGGCGGCGTGACCCGGTCGGGTGAGGGTTCCAGGATCTCGACCGCGTCGGCCCGCAGGAACCGCGCGGTCTCCTCGGTGACCTCGGCGACGACCCGCTCGCCGGGCAGAGCGTGCCGTACGAACACCACCCGGCCCTCGTGCCTGGCCACGCACCAGCCGCCGTTGGCCACCGCGTCCACCACCAGTTCCAGCCGCCGCCCGGCCGTCCGGCCTGTCCGTCTCGTGTCGGTCATCGGTTACCTCCGGCGCGAACCTTCGGGCGGGCAGGGATGCCTGTGGAGCTGGAATACCTCAACGAGAATCCTCTCGGGGCGGGCGACCGGCAGCGGCGGGTGGCCCGGCCGGCGGCGGTTGGTCTCCCCTCGGCTCGGGGAGGGACGATGTCACGCCTTGACGTGCGGGTCCTTCGACGGCTGCTCGTACGAGCGGCGGGAGGCGCCGGGCGCGGACGGCTCCCTGCGGCGCTTGAGGCGGTCGGAGGAGGCGAGCTGGTACGGCACGCTCGTGACCATGACCCCCGGCTTGAACAGCAGCCGGCCCTTGAGCCGCAGCGCGCTCTGGTTGTGCAGGAGGTGCTCCCACCAGTGGCCGACCACGTACTCGGGGATGTAGACCGTCACGACGTCGCGCGGTGAGCGACGCCGCAGCGACTTCACGTATTCGAGCACCGGGCCGGTGATCTCCCGGTACGGCGAGTCGAGGATCTTCAGCGGCACCTCGATGTTCCGCTGGTCCCACTCCTCCTTGAGCCGGTTCGCCTCGTCGGCGTCCACGCTGACGGTCACGGCCTCCAGGCTCGACGGGCGGGTCGCCCTGGCGTACGCGAGCGCGCGGAGCGTCGGCTTGTGGATCTTCGAGACGAGCACGATGGCGTGGTTGCGGGCGGGCAGCAGCGACTCGTCGGCCGCCTGTCCCTCCGGCACGGCGAGCTCCTCCGCGACGCGGTCGTAGTGCCGCCTGATGCCTTTCATCATGAGGAAGAGCAGCGGCATCGCGAGGCAGACGATCCACGCGCCGTGGGTGAACTTGGTCGCGAGCACGACGACCAGCACGAGTCCCGTCATGACCGCGCCGAAGCCGTTGATCGCCCGCGAGCGCATCATGTGGAAGCGCATCCGCGCGTCGCTCTCGGTCCTCAGGTGCCGGGTCCAGTGCCGGACCATGCCGATCTGGCTGAGCGTGAACGACACGAACACGCCGACGATGTACAGGTTGAGCAGCTTGCTCACGTCCGCGTTGAACGCCCAGATCAGCAGGCAGGCCCCGGCCGCGAGGATGATGATTCCGTTGCTGAACGCCAGGCGGTCGCCGCGGGTGTGGAGCTGACGCGGCAGGTAGCGGTCCTGCGCCAGGATCGAGCCGAGCACCGGGAAGCCGTTGAACGCGGTGTTGGCGGCCAGGAAGAGGATGAGGGCCGTCACCGTGGCGATCACGACGAACAGGAAGGAGCCGTGGCCGAAGACGGCCGAGGCGACCTGCGCGATGATCGGCTGCTGGTAGTAGCCCGGCCCGGCGGGATGCCCGTCGATGATGACGTCCCTGGCCGCGGTGGCCGGGTCGGCCAGCTTCACGCCGGACTTGAGGCCGAGGAAGATGATCCCGCTGAACATGGTGACCGCGATGAGGCCCATCATCAGCAGCGTCGTCGCGGCGTTCTTGCTCTTCGGCTTGCGGAAGGCGGGCACGCCGTTGCTGATCGCCTCGACACCGGTGAGCGCGGCGCACCCCGACGAGAAGGCACGCAGCACCAGGAACGCCATCGCGAACCCGGCGATGTCGGCCTGCTCGCCGATGATCCGGTAGCCGGCGGTGGGGGCGCGCAGTTCGTCGCCGAGCACGAACAGCCGGAACACTCCCCAGAGGATCATGCCGATGACGGCGACCATGAACGCGTACGTCGGAATGGCGAACGCGACACCCGATTCCCGGATGCCGCGCAAGTTCATGATCGTCAAGACCGCGACGATGGCTATCGACACCAGGGGGCGATGCACGGCGACGAAGGGAATCGTCGCGCCCACGTAGTCGGCGCCGTTGGCGACCGACACCGCCACGGTCAGCACGTAGTCGACGAGCAGAGCGCTCGCGACGGTCAGCCCCGCGGTCGGGCCCAGGTTCGTCGTGGCCACCTCGTAGTCGCCGCCGCCGCTGGGATAGGCGTACACGTTCTGCCGGTAGGAGGCGACCACCGTGAGCATGACGAGGACGACGCCCGCCGCCACCCACGGGCTGAAGCTGTAGAGGCTTACCCCGCCGATCGACAGGATGACCAGAATCTCCTGCGGTGCGTACGCCACCGAGGACAGCGCGTCACTGGCGAAGACCGGCAGCGCGACGCGCTTGGGCAGCAGCTGATGGTGGAGCTGGGTGCTCCGCAGAGCACGCCCCACAAGGAGCCGCTTGACGAGATCTGGCACCTTCGACACGTCTGCTGAGCGTAGTCCCCCGGGATGCGGCCCCGGGCATACGGTATCCGGCGGGGGCGACATACTGTCAGCATTAGGAGACCGCCACAAACCCACGGCGGGGGAGCATGCATATCGTGATCATGGGATGCGGACGGGTCGGCTCGACCCTGGCGCACATCCTTGAGGACAACGGGCACTCGGTCGCCGTGATCGACCGCGACCCGCAGGCCTTCCGGAGGCTGCGGGCCGGCTTCCGGGGTCGCCGGGTGACCGGCATCGGCTTCGACCGCGACGTCCTCGAAGAGGCCGGCATCGCCTCTGCCGCCGCCTTCGTCGCCGTCAGCAGCGGGGACAACTCCAACATCATCTCCGCCCGGGTCGCGCGCGAGATGTTCGGCGTGGACAACGTGGTCGCGCGCATCTATGATCCCCGCCGGGCCGAGGTCTACCAGCGGCTCGGCATCCCCACCGTGGCGACGGTCCGCTGGACCGCCGACCAGATCCTGCGCCGGGTGCTGCCCGAGGGTGCCGAGCCCCTCTGGCGCGACCCGACCGGTACGGTCGTCCTCGCCGAGGTGGCCTTCCACCCGGGCTGGATCGGCACCCGGGCCAGGGCGATCGAGGACGTCACCGGCGCGCGGGTGGCCTTCGTCAACCGCATGGGCGAGGCGCTCGTGCCGAAGGACGGCACCGTCGTCCAGGAAGGCGACCTGCTCCACCTGGTCGCCGCCGAGAACGACATGGACCACATCAACAAGGTGCTGTCCGCCCCGCCGTCCGACGAGGAGCACTGATGCGCGTCACCATCGCCGGCGCCGGAGCCGTGGGCCGCTCCATCGCGGCGGAGCTCCTGGAGAACGGCCACGAAGTCCTGCTCATCGACATCGATCCCCGGGCCATCAAGATCGACAGCGTGCCGCGCGCCGAGTGGCTGCTGGCCGACGCCTGCGAGATCTCCTCGCTGGACGAGGCCGGGCTGAACAGCTGCCAGGTCGTGATCGCCGCCACCGGGGACGACAAGGTCAACCTCGTGGTCTCGCTGCTCGCCAAGACCGAGTACGGCGTGCCGCGGGTGGTCGCCCGGGTCAACCACCCGAAGAACGAGTGGCTGTTCAACGAGTCGTGGGGCGTGGACGTCGCCGTCTCCACCCCGCGCCTGCTGTCGGCCCTGGTCGAGGAGGCGGTCAGCGTCGGCGACCTGGTGCGCCTGATGACCTTCCGGCAGGGCCAGGCCAACCTGGTGGAGCTCACGCTGGCCGAGGACGCCCCGGTGGTGGGCCAGCGGGCGGGCTCGGTGCCGTGGCCGATGGACGCCGCCCTCGTGGCGATCCTGCGCGAGGGCAGGGTGCTGGTCCCCTCGGCCGACGACCCGCTGGAGGCCGGCGACGAACTGCTGTTCGTGGCCAGCCAGGAGGTCGAGCACGAGCTCACCGAACTGCTGTCGGCCCACGAACATCACTGAGCCGGGCGCGGCCCGGGCCCGGGGCCCGGGCCGCGTGTCACGCGGACGGCTGGGCCGGCGGCCGGTTTTCGGGCTCGATCGGGGTGCGGCCCCGCGCGAGCACCCACACCATCGCGGCCAGCCCGGCGACCTGCAGCGGCCAGCCCAGGACGATCTTGGCGACGCCGAGGATGGCCACCTGGTTCGCCCAGTAGAGCGGCAGCTGCACCACCACCCGCAGCAGGCAGGGCAGGATGAGCAGCCACGTCAGCCGCGAGCACAGCCGTACCAGCGCCGAGTCGTTGTGCCAGGCCGTCGGGTCGCCGGTCACCGAGCCGATCAGGAAACCCACGATCGGCCAGCGGACCGCGATCGACAGCAGCATGCCCGCGGCGTAGGCCGCGTTGTACAAGATCCCCGGCAGGAACACGTCCTTGGCGTCGCCCGTGCGGGCCGCGAAGAACGCGCCGATCCCGATGCCGACGAGGCTGTTGAGCACGAACTGCGGTGTCGAGCGCTGCGCGAGCCGCACCAGCAGGAGCACCACCGACGAGGCGATGCCGACGATCAGCGAGGTCTTCAGCTCGCTGGTGGCCATCCACGTGATGGTGAAGGCCAGCGTGGGCACCGCCGCTTCGATGATCCCGCGTCTGCCGCCCAGCGCCTTGCTCATCTGGGCACGAACGGCCGCCTCAACAGTGGCGTGCGCCGCGGGGGCCGTCATGTCCGCTGTGCTCATACGGTCTCCTGAGAGATCAAGGGCCACCGGCCGGGCGTAGCTCGTAGCGGGGGTTGAACATGACCTTGCGGCCGTCCTGGATGCTGACCAGCCCCTCGGCCCGCACCACCCGGCCGGGCTCGATGCCGGCGATCTTCCGGCGGCCGAGCCAGACCAGGTCGATCACGTCCGAGCCGTCGTACAGCTCGGCCTCGAGGGCGGGCGCGCCGCCGCGCGGGCGGAGGGTGACGGTCCGCAGCGTGCCCGCCACGCAGGTGCGCTGACGCTCACCGCACCGCGCGATGGGAGTGGCCCCCTCCTGCTCCAGGTCCTCCTGAAGCTCGGCGGCCTCCAGCTCGGCCTGGCTGGTGGTCAGCCTCCGGAAGAAGCCCCGCAGTCCGCCGCGTTTGGCAGGCTCCGGCGTGCCCATCGGTCACTCACCCAGCTTCCTCACTTGCCATCCCCTTCGGGGGGATTCGTCGTCTTGGCTCCAGCCTAGGCCGGTCGTTTCCCCCGCAGCATACGTGAGCCGCGCATGGGTCAGAAGGACGGTCAGGGCAGGGCTTACCCCCCGATTCGGTCAACGGTGGCGCCCCGGGCCGGATATCAGCGGATCTCGCTGATCTCGGGCCCACGCTCGAAGGGGCGGAACTCCTCCCGGCGGGGCGCCTGCTCCTCCAGGGCCTGCCGCGCCTCGGCGGGCAGGCGGAGCTGGATCGCCTCCCTGGGCGGCATCGGCTCGTCGCCGCGCACCACGACGATCCCGCGCACGACGTCCTCCAGGACCCGCGCCGCCTCCGGGTCGACCGCCGCCCGGCCGCTGATCACGGCCCTGAGGAACCAGCGCGGCCCGTCGATGCCGACATAACGCACCGGCTGCCGTCCCTGTGCCTGGCCCGGCGTGGGCACCTCGGCCGCGATCTCGATGCCGAAGGGACCTTCCCGCTCCTCGGCCGTGCCGCCCGCGGCCACCACCTCCCGGGCGAGCTCGGCCCGCACGTCGTCCCAGATCCCGCTGCGCTTGGGCGCGGCGAAGGCGTTCACCTGCAGGGCGCTCTCCTGGACCAGGACGATCGCGCCGTCGACCTGGTCGCCCGCCATGCTGAGCTGGATCTCGAATCCGGGCCCCACCGGCAGGCGCAGACCCCCGAGGTCCACCCGCTCGGCCTCCGGATAGTCGTCATCTGCGTCCCAGGGGCCCGTCGTCCGCGCCGGGGCGGGGTTCTCCTCCCGCACAACGGCTGGTGCGGTCTCCTCCTCCGCGCGTCGCCGGCGTCGAAACACTGCTCTCACTCTCCTCGCATCGTGGCCCGCTCCCGGAGCCCCGCGGTCAGCTCCCCGTCGAGCCGAACCCGTTTGTGCCCCGTACGGAGCCGGGCAACCGGTCCACCTCGTAGAACGCGGCCCGCTCCACCCGCTGGACGACGAGCTGGGCGATGCGGTCGCCGCGCCGGAGCCGCACCGCGTTCTTGGTGTCCGTATTGATCATCGTCACTTTGATCTCGCCCCGGTAGCCGGCGTCGATCGTGCCCGGCGCGTTGACCTGCGTGACGCC
Organism: Microbispora sp.; assembly: GCA_019689655.1. Taxonomy (GTDB): domain Bacteria; phylum Actinomycetota; class Actinomycetes; order Streptosporangiales; family Streptosporangiaceae; genus Microbispora. The sequence goes on along the minus strand of JADGHC010000060.1, from coordinate 9,324 downwards.
GTACCGGGCCGCCAAGCCCGAACGCGGATGGACGAAGGCGGCGTACCCGTCCGGCAACGCGATGGCGATGCCGGTCCGCACGACCGCCCGCTCGCCGGGCAGCAACTCGACGTCCTCCGCCGCGTACAGGTCGGCGCCGGCGTCCCCCGGATGGGCGTACGACGGAAGCGGGAGATCGGGGTCGAGCCGGTGGATCAGGACCTCGACGCTCATCGGGCGGCCTCGCTCCCGCCCGCCGCGGCCCGCCTCGGGCCCGGCACGGGGCGGCTCATGCCGCTCCCTCGCCCGACGGCTCGGTGCCGGATCGCGCCGGCACCTCGCGAATCGCACTGCGATCGTTGATTCGCTCGCTCATGGGGCAAGACCCTACCCGTTGTGGTGGGGGGACACCGCCTCTCCGGAGGGCGGGCGTGCCGTGCCCGGGTGCCGTCCGCCCCGGCCCGGGGCGGCGGGATCGGAATCGCCGGAGGACTCCGGCGGCGTGGCACCGGGCTCCCCGCGCGGCGGCGCATCCGAAGATCCGCGCGGCGGCGCGTCCGGGGACCCGGGCGGCGTGGCACCGGGCCCCGCATCCCGCGGCGCGTCCGGGGACGCGGGCGGCGTGGCGCCGGGCTCCCCGCGTGGCGGCACGTCCGGGGATCCGGCCCCGGGAGCGCCGGGCGGGCCGTCCTTCGCGGCCTCGACGGCGGGCAGGTCCCGCCGCAGCTCGGGCAGCGCGCGGTAGATGACCGCCGTGAGCGGAACGGCCACCACCGCGCCCGCGATGCCACCGAGCACGCCGCCCACCGCGAGCACGAGGATGATCGCCAGAGGGTGGAACTCCAGAGCCCTGCCGACGATGAGCGGCTGGAGGACGTGGTTTTCCAGCTGCTGCTCGACCACGAGGATGCCCACGAAGATCAGCGCCAGGAACCAGCCCCGGGAGCCGAAGGTCACCAGCGTCGCGATGGTGCCCGCGAACAGGATGCCGACGATCGGGATGAAGCTGGCCACGAAGACCAGCACCGCGAGCGGCGCCCACAGCGGCACCCGCATCCCGGCGAGCACCACGCCGATCACCAGCCCGTGGATGGCCGCGACCGCGACCGTGCCGTGCACGTAGTGGGAGATCGTCGCCCAGGCGGCGCGGCCCGCCCGGTCGACGCGCGGCTTGGCGCTGCCGAAGGCGCGCAGGAACCAGGCCCAGATCCGGTCGCCGTCCTTGAGCAGGAAGAAGGTCACGAAAAGGATCAGCACGATGGAGGTGAGCACCTCGACGACCGCGGTGGCGCCGCTCAGCAGCGTGCTGGTGATCTCGCTGCGGTATTGGGTGATCTGGCGGCTGAGCTCGTCCACGAAGTCGGCGATCTGCGCCTCCTTCAGGTGGAGGGGGCCGTGCAGCAGCCAGTCCTGCGCGTTGCGCGCGGTCACCTGGATCTGCTGGACCAGCCGGGGGAACTCCTCGTTCGCCCGTACGCCGATCAGGAATCCGATGCCGATGATCAGCGCGAGGCCGAGCAGCATCGTGATCCACGTCGCGTAGATCGGCCGGAGCCCGGCGGCGCGCAGCCGCCGCGTCAGCGGATAAAGCAGCGACGCGAGCAGCAGCGCGACGACCACCGGCATGACGACGAAGCTGATCCTCTGGATGATCAGCCACAGGACGTAGATCATCCCGCCGAGCAGCAGCAGCCGCCAGCTCCACGCGGCCATCGTGGCGAGCGTCGGCGGGACCCTCTCCGTGGTACTGCGGTTAGACGGGATCACGGCTCCAGACTGGCATGCGGGCGGGCGTAACGCGCAGTCGTTTTACCCGCGTATGGCGGCCGTCGCACCGCCGCCCCTCCGGCCACTCACCGAAACATCCGGGAATGCTGTGGAACGCCCCAAAAGCGATCGCCGGCCGTCACCACGCGAGCGCGGCGACGGCCGGCGATGCCGGCACTGCCTAAAGCTCGACGACCGCGTCGAGCGGGGCGTCACCGGGTTCGAGGACGAACTCCTCGACGTTGCCGGCCGCGCACAGGTCGTCCTGGACCAGCCGGACCAGCTCCGCCTGGTCCCCCGACACGGTCAGCCGGGAGACCTCGGCCCGCATCGACAGCCGCGCCTCGGACTTGGCCCGCCGCACCCGGCGGAGCACCTCGGCCACGGCGTCGAGCACGGCGGGGTCGCCGTCCCGCGCCTCGGGCAGCTCGTCCGGGGACGGCCACGCCGCGCGGTGCACCGAGCCCTCGCGCCACCAGGACCAGACCTCCTCGGTCACGAACGGCAGGAACGGCGCGAACAGCCGCAGCAGCACCCCGAGCGCCCGCCGCAGGGCGGCCACGGCCGAGGCGTCCCCGTCGTACGCGCGGGCCTTGACCAGCTCCACGTAGTCGTCGCAGAACGACCAGAAGAACCGTTCGGTCCGCTCCAGCGCCCTGGTGTAGTCGAACGCCTCGAACGCCTCGGTGGCCTCCTCGACGACCGCCCGCAGCGCGGCCAGCATGGACAGGTCGACCGGCTCGGTGATCGCGCCGTCGCCCTCGGACCGGAAGCCGAGCACGAACTTCGACGCGTTCAGGATCTTGATGGCCAGCCTGCGGCCGATCTTGATCTGCCCGGTGTCGAACGCCGTGTCGGTGCCGGGACGCCCGCTCGCCGCCCAGTAGCGGACCGCGTCGGAGCCGTACTCCTCCAGCAGGGCCATGGGCGTGACCACGTTGCCCTTGGACTTCGACATCTTCTTGCGATCGGGGTCGAGAATCCACCCGGAGATCGCCGCGTGCCGCCAGGGCAGCCCGCCGTGCTCCAGGTGCGACCGCACGATCGTGGAGAACAGCCAGGTACGGATGATCTCGTGGGCCTGCGGCCGCAGGTCCATCGGGAACACCCGGCGGAACAGGTCGTCGTCGCGCTCCCACCCGGCGGCGATCTGCGGGCTCAGCGAGGAGGTCGCCCAGGTGTCCATGACGTCGGGGTCGCCGATGAAGCCGAGCGGCTTGCCCCGCTGGTCCTCGGTGTAGCCGGGCGGCACGTCGCTGGACGGGTCGACGGGCAGCGCCGGCTCGGGCGGGACGATCGGCGACTCGTAAACCGGCTCGCCCTGGGCGTCGAGCGGGTACCAGACCGGGATCGGGACCCCGAAGAACCGCTGGCGGGAGATCAGCCAGTCGCCCGCCAGGCCCTCGACCCAGTTCTCGTACCTGACCCGCATGTGCGGCGGGTGCCACTCCAGCTCCCGGCCGCGCTCCAGCAGTTCGGCGCGCAGCTTGACGTCCCTGCCGCCGTTGCGGATGTACCACTGCCGGGTGGTGACGATCTCGAGCGGCCGGTCGCCCTTCTCGTAGAACTTCACCGGCCGCCGGATCTTGCGCGGCTCGCCGTCCAGGTGACCGGACTCGCGCAGCATCTCCACGATGCGCTCGCGCGCGCTGTGCACGGTCTTGCCGGCCAGCTCGGCGTACGGCTCGGCCGGCACGCCCTGCGGCGGCTCGGGGAGCAGGCGGCCGTCCCAGCCGATCACCGGCCGGGTGGGCAGGTCCAGCTCGCGCCACCAGGTGACGTCGGTGACGTCGCCGAAGGTGCAGATCATCGCGATGCCCGAGCCCTTGTCCGGCTCGGCGAGGTGATGGGCCACGACCGGCACCTCGACCCCGAAGATCGGGGTGCGGACGGTGGTGCCGAACAACGGCCGGTAGCGCTCGTCGTCGGGGTGGGCGACCAGCGCCACGCAGGCCGGGATCAGCTCGGGACGGGTGGTCTCGATCCACACCTTGTCCCCGGACGGCCGCTCGAACCCGATGCGGTGGAAGGCGCCGGGCCACTCCCGGTCCTCCAGCTCGGCCTGCGCCACGGCGGTGCGGAACGTCACGTCCCACAGGGTCGGGGCCTCGGCGACGTACGCCTCGCCGCGGGCGAGGTTGCGCAGGAACGCGCGCTGGGATGCGGCCCTGGCGTTCGCGTCAATGGTCGCGTAGGTCATCGACCAGTCCACCGACAGGCCCAGGCGCCGCCACAGCTCCTCGAACGCCTTCTCGTCCTCGGCGGTCAGCCGCTCGCACAGCTCGATGAAGTTGCGCCGCGAGATCGGCACCTGCCGCTTGGCGTCCGGCTTCTCCGGCGGCGTGAAGTCCGGGTCGTACGGCATGGAGGGATCGCAGCGGACGCCGAAGTGGTTCTGCACGCGGCGCTCGGTGGGCAGGCCGTTATCGTCCCACCCCATCGGGTAGAAGACCTCGCGCCCCCGCATCCGCTGGTAGCGGGCGATCGTGTCCGTGTGCGTGTAGGAGAAGACGTGCCCCACGTGGAGCGAGCCGGACACGGTGGGCGGCGGGGTGTCGATGGAGAAGACCTCGTCCCTGCCCCGGGACCGGTCGAAGCGGTAGGTGCCCTCGGCCTCCCAGCGCTCTACCCATACCGCCTCCAGGCCGTCGAGTGTGGGTTTCTCGGGCATGGCTGCGGGGTGTCGCTGTTCGGTCATGCCACCACATGGTATGGCGTGGACCCCGACCCCGCGGGGAGACACTAAGGTCGTTATCGAGGAGGAATCATGGCGGACATGGCTCGGGAGGCCAAGCGCGATCTCGGCGCGGTGGACAAACCCGACTTGCAGTGGCGGATCGTCGGCGGCCTGCTCGGCCTGGCGGTCGGCTTCTGCTCGCGCAAGGTGCTGTCGTTCGCGTGGGAGAGGGCGACCGGCAAGAAGCCGCCGGCGAGCGCCGACTCCCCCGAGATCGGGCTCGGCGAGGCGATCGCGTACGCCGTGGTGATGGGCCTCGGCATGGAGGTGGCGCGGATCGTCGTCACCCGGTCGGCCGCGAAGAAGTGGCGCTCCTGGAAGGAGGCCGCCGCCGCGCGGGAGATCACTCCGTAACGGCGGCCGGCTCCCCCGACTCCAGAGCCGTGAGGAAGTCGCTGGCCCATTTGTCCACGTTGTAGGTGGCGACCCTGCGCCTGAGCGAGCGCATCCGGCGCGCCAGCTCGTGCGGGGTCGCCCGCATCGCCGCCAGCATCGCCCGCTTCATGCCGTCGATGTCGTACGGGTTGACCATGTAGGCCTGGCGCAGCTCGTCGGCCGCCCCGGCGAACTCGCTGAGCACGAGCGCCCCGCGCAGGTCGTGGCGGCAGGCGACGTACTCCTTGGCGACGAGGTTCATGCCGTCGCGCAGCGGCGTGACGACCATGACGTCGGCCGCCAGGTAGAGCGCCGCCAGCTCCTCCCTGTTGTACGACTGGTGCAGGTAGGAGATCGGCATGCGGCCCAGCATGCCGTGCTCGCCGTTGATGCGGCCCACCCTCAGCTCGATGTCGTTGCGCAGCCGGATGTACTCGGCGACGCGCTCGCGGGTGGGCGTGGCGACCTGCACGAAGACCGCCTCGTCCGGCTTGATCGCGCCGTCGTCGAGCAGCTCGCCGAACGCCTTGAGCCGCTGGCCGATGCCCTTGGTGTAGTCGAGCCGGTCGACGCCGAGCAGCACGTGCTCCGGATCGCCCAGCTCGGCGCGGATCTCCCTGGCCCGCTGCTGGATGCGCGGCTCGCGGACGAGCTGGTCCAGCTCGGCGAAGTCGACCGAGATCGGGAACGACTCCGCGCGCACCGTGCGGCCGTCGAGCTGGATCTCGTTGCGCAGGTACTGCACGCCGAGCAGGCGGCGGCACAGGCGCAGGAAGTTGGCGGCGCCGCCCGGCCGCTGGAAGCCGACGAGGTCGGCGCCGAGCAGCCCCTCGAGGATCTCGTTGCGCCAGGGAAGCTGGTAGAACAGCTCGCCCGGCGGGAACGGGATGTGCAGGAAGAAGCCGATCTTCAGGTCGGGCCGCAGCCTGCGCAGCATCGCGGGCACGAGCTGGAGCTGGTAGTCCTGCACCCACACGACCGCGCCGGGCGCCGCGGCGTCCGCCGCCGCGCGGGCGAACCGGTCGTTGACCGCCCGGTACGCGTCCCAGAGCACGCGCGAGTAGACGGGTGTGGCGACCACGTCGTGGTAGAGCGGCCACAGGGTGGCGTTGGAGAAGCCCTCGTAGTAGAGCTCGACCTCGAGCTGGGACAGCGGAACGGGGATCAGATGCATCCCGTCGTAGTCGAAGGGCTTCAGCTCCTCTCCCGCCGCGCCGGTCCAGCCGAGCCAGGCCCCGTCACGGCGTTGCATGACGGGCGCGATGGCGGTGACCAGCCCGCCGGGGCTGCGCCGCCACTCGTTCTCGCCCACGCGATCGACCGGCAGCCGGTTCGCGACGATCAGGAATGAGCTGGTGCCACGCATGCATCTCCTCCAGGTGGTCGCCTGTGACCACCATACGGAAAGTCACCAGTGACCCCCATACCCGTAAGGACATGCACAATTCCCGCCGGAGAATGTGAGAATGATCTCACGCAGCTCATCCGGGTCGACGACTGGTTTAGACCAATCGGTGACAGTTCTCTACCCGAAAGATGAGGACGGCCCGAGAGTGCCGATTGGGACGTGCACCGGCATGACGCCGGGACGTGCACCGGCGCGCCGTCGGGGGCAGGCGGGGACGCGGGCCGCGCCGGAGGGAGATCGGCCGGGATCAGCCGCGCGGCAGGGCGCCCCGGCTCCGCAGGTCCGCGCGTACGGCCTCGGCGAACCTCTTGGTGGCGGCCCGGTTCAGCGCGCCGCCGGCCACGGCGCCGGTGAGAAAGGGGCCGAGCGTGGTGAGGTGACGCCCGAGCGTGCGCATGAGGCGGTTGCGCAGCGCGGTCTTGGCGGCGGTGCCGAGCGCGAGCGTGGCCGAGCCGGGGGCGAGGGGGTTGACGCCCCGCTGCTTCGACCAGGCGAGCGCGAACGCGGCCGCCCTCTGGGTGCCGTTGCCGGGAACCCGTACGCCGTACACCTCGTGCAGTTCGGCGAGGAGCTTCACTTCGATGGCCGCGACGACCAGCGTCTCGGCCACGATCTGGGCGGGCGCGGACAGCAGGAGCGGCGGGGCGGCGAACTCGGCCGCGGCGACCGCTCCGCCGACCGCGCCGACTGCCGTCGTCGCCTTGGCGGCGGTGCGGACGAGATCGTCGGCGAGCTGCTCGCCGGTGAGCCCGTAGTGGTGGTCCCGCAGCGTCTCGTAGTCCCTGATCGGCAGCCGCGGGGCGATGTTCATGAAGACGTCGGCCAGCCACCGGCCCCGGCCGGCTTTTCCTTCACGTGCCTTCCCCGCGGACCGCGCCAAGGCCTTGCCGAGGCGGCCGAGCAGCCGACGCCGCTCGGCCCCGTCCGTCTCCTCAGGGACGACGAGTTTGCCGACCAAATCGGCGACCTCGTTGTTCGGCTCATCCGCTGCTGACGTCACGGACCCTCCCGAGGGTGGTCTCCTAGGCGGCGCACTCGCGGCAGACCTGCTGGCCGTTCTTCTCCGAGGCCAGCTGGCTGCGGTGGTGCACCAGGAAGCACCGCGAGCAGGTGAACTCGTCGGCCTGCCGCGGAATCACCCGCAGCGAGAGCTCCTCGTTCGACAGGTCCGCGCCCGGCAGCTCCAGCGACTCGGCGAGATCGGTCTCGTCGATGTCGATGGTGCCGGACGACTTGTCGCTCCGCCGGGCCTGCAGTTCCTGGAGACTGTCCTCACCGAGGTCGTCGTCGGTCTTACGCGGGCTGTCGTAGTCCGTAGCCATCTGCTACTCCATCCCCCTCATCTATCTGCCTGCGCCTGTGTCGCGCGTGGATAACGCTCGGAAGGCCCGTGTTGTGCCCGCGGGAGCCACTAAATTGTGCATTCGGTACCCGCTTGAACGAACACTGAACCTTCCGATACGCGAGGGGCATCCCGCTGAGGGCTGTGGTTAGCCAAATATGGCGAAAACCACAGTATCGGCGGTATCCCCACCGCGTTCGACGGCACATCCAACCACATGTGCGGCGCGCACGCGCCATCAGCGCGCCGACTGTGGCATCCCCGGTGAAGCCCCGGTCCCGGAGAGGCGTACCGTCACCACGAGACCGCCCCCGTCGCGGGGAACGGCGGCGACCGTACCGCCGTGCGCGCGGACGATCGCGCGCACGATGGACAGGCCGAGACCCGCGCCCTTGGCGGACTGGACCCGGTCGGCATTCAGGCGACGGAACGGCTCGAACAGGCTGTCCACCTCGTACGCGGGAACGTGCGGTCCCGTGTTCGCGACCTGAACAACCGCACCCCCGTCGACAATTCCCGTCCGGACCCACACTTTTCCGGACTCGCTGAGATTGTGCTTGATGCCGTTCTCGACGAGGTTGGAGACGCAGCGTTCGATGAGGACGGGGTCGCCCGTCGTGGCCGCGGGGTGAAGGTCGTGCTCGACCGTGACGCCCTGTTCCTCGGCGAAGGGGGCCAGCTGCTCCACCGCCGTCTTGGCCACCTCCTGGACGTCCACGGGCTTGCGCACCGACAGCTCGCGCTCGCTGCGGGCGAGCAGCAGCAGGCCCTCGATCAGCCGCTCGTTGCGGGCGGTGGTGCCCAAAAGCGTGCGCCCGAGCACCTTGAGGTCCTCCGACGCCTCGGGGTCGGACAGCGCCACCTCCAGCACCGTACGGTTGATCGCCAGCGGCGTGCGCAGCTCGTGCGAGGCGTTGTCCACGAAGCGGCGCTGCGCGTCGAAGGCGGTGTTGAGCCGGGTGAGCATGGCGTCGAAGGTGTCCGCCAGCTCCTTCAGTTCGTCGTCGGGGCCCTGGAGGTCGATGCGCTCGTGGGCGAGGGAGGTCTCCGACAGCTTCCGCGCGGTCGCGGTCATCTTCATGACCGGCCGCAGCGCGCGGTCCGCCACGACGTACCCGAGCATCAGGGCGAAGATCCCCACGCCCAGCAGCGCCAGCAGCGACCGCTTCAGCAGCTCGCCGCGCGCCGCCGCGGTGACCTCCGCCTGCGACTGCGCGAACTGCCTGTTGACCTCGTCGATCCACTCCGCCGGCACGGCCCCGCTCGGGATGAAGATCTTCGGCACGCTCTGCCAGCCGATGTCGATCGCCTGGCCGACCAGCACATACATGACCGTCATCAGCAGCACGCCGGCGACGAAGACCAGCGCGGCGTACGTGAGGGTCAGGCGCCAGCGGATGCTGATGCGGTTCTGCAGCGACCTGATCTCGTCGAGCAGACTGGCCCGCTGCACGGGATGGGCGACCAGCGGCGGCGGGCCGTCCCAGACGGGCGGGCCGCTGGGCGGCGGCGGAACCTGGCGATAGGGACCGGTGCCCATCGGGTTCGACATGCGGCGGGCGGCGCCCGCCGCCTGCCCGCCGGACGGAGCCTGCCCGCCGGACGGAGCCTGCCCGCCGGACGGGGTCTGTGCGCCGGACGGGGTCTTGGACCCCGCCGCGATCGCGCCGGGGCGCGCGGGCGGCGGGGGCGTCTGCGGCACGCCCCTCTCGGAGG
>JADGHC010000689.1 GCA_019689655.1 Microbispora sp. | reverse complement strand
TACACCTTCCAGGTCGTCGCCCGCGACGCCGCCGGCAACCTGAGCAACCCCTCGCCGCCCTACACGGCCGTCATGCAGCCCGATGCGACGTCCTCGCCCAGCCCGTCGTCGCCCAGCCCGTCGTCGCCCAGCCCGTCGACGCCCGATATCGCCTGCAAGGTGTCGTACGCGGCCACCACCTGGGGCACCGGGTTCACCGTCAACGTCACGATCACCAACACCGGAACCGCCGCCATCTCCGGATGGAAGCTCGGCTTCGGCTTCCCGCTCGCCTCCCAGCGGGTCACCAACGGATGGTCGGCCGTCTGGACCCAGTCCGGCACGGCGGTCACGGCCGAGAACTACGAATGGAACAAGACGATCAAGCCGGGTGAGTCGGTGAACCTCGGCTTCAACGGCGCCCACTCCGGCGAGAACCCCCCGCCCGCCGCCTTCACCATCAACGGCGCCACCTGCTCCTGACGCGCACCGAACGGTCCGGCCGTCCATCGGACGCGCCGGGCCACCGGGCCCGGATCTGTCATACCGCATTTCTCCCCGGTAGAATTCTGGTATGACTGCCGACATGACCAGCATCAAAGTTCCCAAGGCGCTGCGAGACGAACTCAACGAGCTGGCCAACCAGGCAGGACGCGGGACGACGCTGGCCGATGTGCTGACCCGGCTGCTCGAAGAGCACAAGACGACCCGGCTCCGCCAGCGGCTGGCCTTCGAAGAGCTCCTCGCACGGGCGAAGGCGGACCCCGACGCCGTCGCCAGGGCCGAGCGCATCACGCAGGGGGCGATCGAGCACCTACGGCGCCCGCAGGCTTCATGAACGCCGGATACGTCCTCGACGACGTCACGATAGGCGAACTCGGCAGAGGCGACCTGGTCGTGGCGAATCTCGTCGCGGCCTTGGACGAGCACGCCGTCCGCATGAGCGTGCCCGCCATCGCACTCGCCGTGGCCCAGCACACGCTGAGCGAGGCTCAGGCCGATGCCGTCCACGGGATGATCCATCGGCTGGAGCACGTCCGGCTGGAGCCGATCGCCTCCACCGAGGACGTGCTCCGCCTGTCGGCGGTGTCAGTGCAGCTGACAGAGCAGCAGGACATGGCGGCGGCGCACACCGTCGCCGTGGCCCGCTATCTCGGCTTCCCAATCCTCGCCGCCGACCTGAAGCGATGGGAGCCGGTGCGCGCGCTTGTCCCGTGGGAGCTCGACATCTACGAAATCAGCGGCTGACTCACGCTCCGGCGTGGCGGCAGGAGCGCGAGGGGGGAGCAGAGCGGGATGAGGAGCAACGCCCCCGGGGGGTGGCGAACCGCCGCTATGTGAACGCAGGGGCGGGCCGGTGCCTGGGATGATACGGGGATGACCGACGCACTGCCCGGGCTTGAGACCGGTGTCGAACCCGCGCCCGCCGTCGCCCCGCGGCGGGCGGCCGGATACGAGATCGAGGACGAGCTGCGTGCCGCGGGGGCGGTCCACATCGCGGGTGTGGACGAGGTCGGCCGCGGCGCGTGGGCGGGCCCGGTGGTGGTCTGCGCGGCCGTCACCGCCTTCGGCCCGCCGCCCGAGCTGCCGGGACGCGGGGAGCGGACGATCCGGCTGACCGACTCCAAGCTGCTCGGCCCGGCCCAGCGGGAGGCATTCGCCGCCGTCCTGCCCGGCTGGCTCACTTGTCACGCGTACGGCGAGGCCGGACCGGAGGAGATCGACGAGGCCGGCATGACCGAGGCGCTGCGCCGGGCCGCGTGCCGGGCGCTGGAGGCCCTGCCCATGCGGCCCGACGTGGTGCTCCTCGACGGCGCGCACGACTTCATCGGACGCCCGTGGCGGGTGCGGTGCGAGGTCAAGGCCGACCGGCGCTCGGTGTCGGTGGCCGCCGCGTCGGTGCTGGCCAAGGTGTACCGCGACCGGCTGATGGCCAAGATCGGCGAGGAGCACCCGGCGTACGGCTTCGCCGCCAACGCGGGCTATCCCTCCCCCGTCCATCAGCGGGCGCTGGCGGAGCTGGGCCCGACGCCGCACCACCGGCTGTCGTGGTCCTACCTCGACGACCTGCCCCGGTGGCGGCACCTGCGCAAGCACCGCGACCCCCTCGCGAGCTCCGGCCAGATGACCCTCCTGTGACCGCCGGCGCCGCCCGCGCTATCCGGCGTTCCCGACGGCGGCGCTCTCCGTGGCGGCGATCGTCTGCCGCAGCAGAGCGCGGGCCTCGGTCAGCTCCGCCGTACGGCGGTCGAGGACGTCGAGCTGGGCGCGCAGCAGATCGAGGACGCCGGGGCAGGGCCGCAGGCCCGGGCCGTCGGCTGCGCACGGGAGCACCTGGCGGATGACGCGCGTGGGAAGGCCGGCGGCGAGCAGGGCACGTACCCGGCGCACCGTCTCCACCGTCTCGTCGGCGTAGTCGCGGTAGCCGTTGGCGAGCCGGTCCGACCGGATCAAGCCGATGCGCTCGTAATAGCGGAGAAGGCGTTCGCCGACCCCCGTCCGGCGTGCCAGCTCCCCGATCAGCATGCCCCCGTCTCCCTTCCGGTTTGACCTTCCAACGGTGTCAACCGCAACAGTGAAGCGCGCCGGTCACATTCCGGACCGCCAGGGAGACGAAGTGATCATTGATGCGCACAGCCATGTCCACGACCCGGTCGCGGACCACATCGCGCTGCTCGACGACGCCGGGGTCGATCGCGCGGTGCTGTTCCCCACGCGGACGCACCCGGAGCGGGCCACCGACCTGGAGTCGCTGCGCGGGGAGATGGCCGCTCTCAACGAGGCGATCGGGGGCCGCGCGAACGGACCCGACCGCTACCACGCCGCCTATCGGGAGCTGGACGCGGCGCTCGCCGCGCACCCCGACCGCTTCATCGGTTTTCTGAGCGTGCCGTTGGATCTGCCGCCGGAGCAGATCGCCGAGGTGATCGACCGTGAGGTGGCGGGGCGCGGCCTGCGGGGGATCGGGGAGCTGACTCCCCCTCCGGGGCGGGCCGATTTGATCGAGCCCGTAC
>JADGHC010000688.1 GCA_019689655.1 Microbispora sp. | reverse complement strand
GACCCCGTTCGCTCCAGCCGTGGACATTTCGTCAAGGCGAGCGGCCTGCGCTGGCTCTGCGCCATGCTGTTGGCCCCTGTGCCCTGGGCTGGGTGTGTCGCCGAGGCCGTTCTGGCGCGCGATCCTCGCAATCTGGACGCCAGGACGGCAGTGGTGGAAGCGGCCATCGCTGCACGCGACTTCCGCCGCGCCGAGGCGGCGGTGGCCGAGGCACGGGCGCTGGCGCCGCAGGAGCCACGGGTGTTGCTGTTGGAGGCGCGCCTGGCGCGCGCCACTGGCGACACCCGCCGGGCGCAGCGGATGCTGGAGGCCGCAGCCGAGCAGCGCCGCGCCCAAACCGGCGAGGACCGGGCCAGCCCCTTCCTTTCCACCTCGCCGCCGGGTATCGGCGCTTCCTCTGGGGAAAATCCCTTCCTACGCGTTGCCGCGCCGGAGCAGGGCACGCCATCGCGCGACCCGGTTTCCGCCGAGATCGCGCGCGAGATGGCGGCGCTGCGGGAGGACGTCTCGCCCCGCCTGATGATGGCACCGGCGATCCGCAGCCGCTCGGGCAGCGGCGGCCTGGACAAGCTGGACGAGATCTCGGGGCAGCTGGAAGCGTCCACGAGACCCGGCGTACCCGGTGGCCGGCTGACAGTGCGCGCGACACCGGTGGCGATCTCCAGCGGCAATCTCTCGGGCGACGTCGCCTCGCTTCGGCGTTTCGGCACCAATGCATTGGCCGGGCCAAGCGGCGGCACTGCGCCTTCCGACACATCGGCGGCGGGCGTCGGGCTTGACATCGGCTGGCGGCGTGGGATGCTGGCCCTGGATGTCGGCACGACGCCGCTCGGCTTCCGCACGACCAACCTGGTGGGCGGCATCGAGGCGGCGCCGCTGATCGCGGATAACCTGCGCCTGCGCGTGATCGGTGAGCGCCGGGCGGTGACGGACAGCCTGCTCTCCTGGTCCGGCCAGCGCGATCCGCAGTCGGGCCGCGTCTGGGGTGGCGTGGTGCGCACCGGCGGGCGGGCGCAGCTCGAATACAGCGCCGGGCCAATGAGCTTCTATGCCGGCGGCGGCTATTCGACCTTTGAGGGCGAGGGCGTCGCCGACAACAGCCGCATCGAGGCGGGCGCCGGCATGTCCTACGCCGTCTTCCGCCGCCCGGAAGAGGAGCTGACCACCGGGCTCGACCTGGTCTATTTCGGCTATGACAAGAACCTGCGTCACTTCACCCTTGGGCATGGCGGCTATTTCAGCCCGCAATCCTATGCGGCCCTGAACCTGCCGGTGGACTGGCGGAGCCGTTCCGGCGACTTTTCCTGGCGCCTCGGCGGCACCATCGGCTTCGCCAGTTGGCGGGAGAAATCCGCGCCGCTCTTTCCGACCGATGCCGGATTGCAGGCACAGGTACAGGCTGCGGCGGCCAGTGATCCGACGCTGCTGGCACGCTACCCTGGCCAAGCCCGGACCGGCGTGACCGGCGAAGCGAGGGCGGATCTGGAATATGCGGTCACGCCGCAACTGCGGCTCGGGACGGCTCTGCACTACGACCGTGCCGCGAACTGGAACGAGGCCCGCGGGCTGGTCTATCTGCGATACCGGCTCGATAGGTAGAGTGGTCTGTCGGCCGGGGGCACTGTGACGTGGTCTCCGGATTTCGGACAGCCGGCAATACGTTGCAATTCGGTACACCGAACGCCTGCTCGAAGCCGGGATCGAACCGTCGGTCGGCAGCGTCGGCGATTCCTACGACAACGCGCTTGCCGAGACCGTCATCGGCCTGTTCAAGACCGAGGTGATCCGGCGGCGCGGCCCATGGCGCAGCATAGAGGCCGTCGAGTTCGCCGCCTTGGAGGTAAGCGACAGCTGATCCACGCCTTGAGTTGACGGCTGGTGTCCGCCGATGTGGCGGGCATGACGAACGACACGGATATGGCGGCGGACCTCGTAGGCAGCTCTTACAAGGCTCGTAAGAGGCCTGTACAACGCGGCAGCGGCCCGGGAGTAAAGGTTCGGGTTCGGGCTGTCCGGCGGCGGAGTTGGTCGACCGAGGACAAGCTGCGGATCGTGTGGTAGACCTTGGAACCTGGCGCGGTGGCCAAGGCGGTGGCGGACCGGCACGGGATCAGCACCGGGCTGCTGTTCACCTGGCGCAAGGAGATGCTGGCAGCGGCGATGTCGGGCTTCGTGCCGGTCGGGGTTGTGACGGAGACGCCGAAGCTGGAGCCGCCGCCTGCCGGGGCGAGCCCGATGGTGGAGGCAGCTGGGACGATCGAGCTGGTCCTGCCCTCTGAGGCGACGGTACGCATTATCGGCCAGGTCGATGCGGCGCTGCTGCGGGCCGTGCTGGCCGAACTTGGCGCTCGCTGATGCTGCGACCGCCTCCGGGCACGCGGGTGTACCTGGCCTGCAGCGTGACGGACATGCGCAAGGGCTTCGCCGGGCTGGCGGCGCAGGTGCAGATGGTGCTGGCGCAGGATCCGTTCAGCGGCGCGCTGTTCCTGTTCCGCGGCCGCCGCGGTGACCTGGTGAAGGCGCTTTGGTGGGATGGTCAGGGCCTGGCGCTCTATGCCAAGCGGCTGGAGCGTGGTCGGTTCGTTTGGCCGCAGGCCAAGGATAGCGTGATCTCACTGACGCCGGCCATGCTCTCGATGCTGCTTGAGGGGATCGACTGGTGGATGCCGGCCTGGACGGCACGCCCGGAGACAGCGGTGTAACCACCCCGCATCAAAACTGAATTGCCCCTGCTGCCGTGCTGCGTAGAATCACGGCATGGATGCCGCGTCGTTCGACATGCCTGCCTGTCCTGCATCCGAACCTGCCGGAGCTGTACCGCCGCAAGGTGGCGGCGCTGGAGCAGGCGTTGGCCGATCCGGTGACCGTGGCTGCAGCGGCCGGGGCGCTGCGCGGCTTGATTGACGCCATCCTGGTCTACCCGGGCGAGCGCCGGGGCGAGGTCAGCATCCAGCTGCGCGGTGATCTTGCGGTCTTTCTGCGCCTCGGCGGTGCGCCGCACG
>JADGHC010000687.1 GCA_019689655.1 Microbispora sp. | reverse complement strand
TCGGTGTCCGGGCCTTCGGTGTCCGGGCCTTCGGTGTCCGCCGGACCGCGCCGTCCGCCCCGCTCGGGCGATCCCGTGCTCGCCGCCACGGGGCTGTCGTTCGCGTACGGCTCACGCAAGGCCGTGGACGACGTCTCCTTCTCCCTGCGCGCCGGGGAGACGCTCGGCGTCGTCGGCGAGTCGGGGTCGGGCAAGACGACCCTCGCCCGGCTGGCGCTCGGCCTGCTCACGCCGGACGCGGGCGAGGTGACGCTGCGGGGCGGCCCGTGGAGCCGGCTGCCCGAGCGGGAGCGGCGCCCGCTCCGCCCGGCCGTACAGGTCATCGCGCAAAATCCGCTGGACTCCTTCGACCCCCGCTACACCGTGGGCCGCCTGGTCGCCGAACCGATCTCCGCGCTGCCGAAGCGGCAGCGCCGCGAGCGCGCGGCCGAGCTGCTGGGCCGGGTGGGGCTGCCGCCCGGACTGCTCGACCGGCGTCCCCGCGAGCTGTCCGGCGGCCAGCGGCAGCGCGTGGCCATCGCCCGCGCGCTGGCGTCCCGGCCGGAGGTGCTGATCTGCGACGAGCCGGTGTCCGCCCTCGACGTGTCGATCCAGGCCCAGGTGCTCGATCTGCTGGCCGAGATCCAGGCAGAGGACGGGACGGCGCTGCTGTTCATCTCCCACGACCTGGGGGTCGTCCGGCACCTGAGCGACCGCGTCCTGGTGATGAAGGACGGCCGCGCCGTGGAGGAGGGGGACGCCGACGAGGTCTTCCGCAGGCCCCGGCACCCCTACACCCGCGAGCTGCTCGCGGCCGTGCCGAGGCTTCCCGGGCAGGCCGGCTGAGGTCGCTCAGTCCCGCCGGGGCGCGACGATGCCCTCGAGCACGAGCTGCAGGAAGCGGGGGCTGCCGTCCCTGCCGGAGGCGGCCTGCTCACGGACCCAGGCGGCGCCGCTGAGCAGGTCGAACAGCTCCTCGGGGGTGAGGTCGGGGCGCACCCTGCCGGCCGCCTGGGCGGCGCGCAGCAGATCGGCGCCGCTTTGGTGCATCGCGGCGCACATGGCGTGGGAGGGAGTCCCCTCGTCGTACATGCTCTGCGCGAGGATCCCGACCAGGCCGCGGAAGGTGCTGAAGTGGATGACGGCCTCGCGCATCCACTCCTTCAGCGCCTCCAGCGGGTCGGGATGGCCGGCCAGCCGCTCGGCGTGGGCGACGAGGTTCTCCAGGCCGTCGCGGGTCGCGGCCTCCACGAGGGAGGCGCGGGTGGGGAAGTGCCGATACAGGGTGCCGATGGCGACGCCCGCCTGGCTCGCGATGTCTTCGAGCGACGCGTCGGCGCCCGAGGTCTCGAACGCCTTGCGGGCGGCGGCGAGGATGGCGTCGTAGTTGCGCCGGCCGTCGGCGCGCTTCGGCCGCCGGGCGATGTAGGGCCTGTCGTCCATCGGAATACCTCCCCCTTGACATCCTGAGGCTACCTCACATTGAATTGCGCTCACTAACCTGAGGGACCCTCAGGTTGAGTCGTGATGGGAGAGGCTCTCATGAGTACGGACAGCACCACCGCGACCGGCGACGTCTCCGCCGGCCTGCCACGCAACGGCCGCGGCGACGCGTGGGCCCTGGCGCTCGCCGCGATCGCCGGCGCGGAGTTCATGCTCCAGCTCGACGGCACGATCGTGAACGTCGCGCTCCCGGCCCTGCAGTCCGATCTCCGCCTGTCCGTGGCCGGAGGATCGTGGGTGCCGAACGGCTTCCTCCTCGCCTTCGGCGGGCTCCTGCTGTTCGCGGGCCGCCTCGGCGACGTCCTCGGGCATCGCAGGGTGTTCCTCGCCGGGGTCGGCCTGGTCGTGGTCGCGTCGCTGGTCGCCGGTCTCGCGCCGAACCCGCAGGTGCTGATCGCCGGCCGGGTCCTGCAGGGCGCGGGCGCCGCCGTCTGCGGTCCCACCGGGCTGGCGCTGCTCGCGATCGTCTTCGCGGGCGAGCGCCGGCAGCGGGCGTTCGGGCTCTACTCCACGGTGACCGGCCTCGGCGCCTCCGCCGGCATGGTGCTCGGCGGCGTGCTCACCTGGGCGGGGGACTGGCGCTGGAGCCTGCTCGTGAACGTGCCCATCGGGCTCGTCGTCATCGCGCTCGCCGTGCGGGCGCTCGGGGTGCGGGACGAGGCGACCCGGCGCCGCCCTCTCGGCCTGCCCAGCGTCCTGCTCAGCGCCGCCGCCCTCACCTCCGCCGTGTACGGCCTGGTCCGCGCGGCCGAGAAGGGCTGGGGCGACCCCTGGACTCTGACCTCGCTCGGCGCCGCGGTCGCGCTGGCCGCGGCGCTGCCGGCGGTGGACGGGCGGGCGGCCGAGCCGCTGCTGCCCCTGGCCGTCGTGGCCGGGCGGGAACGGGGCGGCGCGGTCGCCGCCCTGCTGCTGCTCGCGGCGGTGCTCACCGGCTTCCTGATCTACCTGGTGCAGTATCTCCAGGGGGTGCTCGGCTTCGACGCGCTGCGAAGCGGCCTGGCCATCCTGCCGTTCGGGCTGGCGCTGCTCGTCAGCACGCAGGTTCTCGCCGGCCGCCTCGCCGGGATCGGCCTCAAGACCCGCGCGCTGCTCGGCCTGGCGGTGGTGCTCGCCGGGGCGGCCTGGCTGACCCGGCTCGACGGCGGCAGCGGCTACGCCGCCGACGTGCTCCCCGCCCTCGTCGTCATGGGGCTCGGCGTCGGGGTGGCGATCGTCCCGTTGAACATGATCGTCATCACCACCGCGCCGCAGGAGTACGCCGGGGTCGCGGCAGGCGTGCTGCAGACCGCGCTCACCATCGGGGGCTCGCTCGGCCTGGCCGCCATGCTGATCCCGCTCGGCACCGATGGTCTCGCCGAAGGCATCTCGTCGGTGTTCGCCTGGGCCTGCGGCGCACTGGGATTCGCCCTGCTCGTGACGGGCGTCTGCTGGTGGCGTCCCCGGGGTTGACGGGGGCCGTCCGGGTGCGGGGGGGGGGGGCCGCCCCCCCCGCGCCCCCCCCCCGGGTGGGGCCCCCGCGCCG
>JADGHC010000686.1 GCA_019689655.1 Microbispora sp. | reverse complement strand
TCGATGACGACGGCCCGCGGGCCGTCACTGTCCAGCAGGAGGTTGCGGCGGCTCTCGCCGCAGTGCTGCCCGAGCACGAGCGGCAGGTGCGCGAGCAGGCCGCCGCCGAGATCGAGGCCCTCCGCGACGGCACCCACGGCAAGGGCAAGCCCTACAACAAGGCGTTCATGCACGCCCTCGACTGCGCCATCCGCCACATCACCGGAGGTCACGACATGAGCGACACCCCCGAGCCGCTCACCGACTGCGGCCGCATGCTCGACGCCGCGCACGACGCAGTGGACGCCCAACAGGACGCCGAGTACTGGCGCCTGCGCGCCGAACGCGCCGAGGAGGAGCGGGACGGCTGGGCCTTCCTCCTCCGCAAGACCGAAGACGAACTGCACGAGGCGCGGCAGCGCGCCGAACGCGCCGAAACCGAAACGGCGCGGCTCCGCGACGCCGTCACCCTGCTAGAAGCCGACGTACGCCGGTGCGGCCAGCAGCTCGCCGAGCAAATGCGAGACGCCCAGCAGCAGCACGACCGCGCCGAGCTGGCCGAAGCCGTGTTGGCGAAGCTGCGCGCCCACCTCGACACCGCCGCCGCCGAATCCGACGCCCGCCTCCACCAAATCCGCAACGTCACCGAGATCAGACCACCACTCGACCTCGACCAGACCGCGTCCATCGTGTGGACCACGAAGGGAGAGCCGCAGTGGCCATGAACGACATCCTGTGCGTCCAGGAACGGCACGGCGACCAGCGGCCCGAAGCCCTCCCGTCCCTGCGCCTGTGCCGCGCCTGCTACAACCGGCTCCGCCGCGACCTTGCCGACCTCGGCCGCCTGTACGTCGAGCTGGAAAGCGTCCTGCCCGCCGGATCCACGCCGCAGTACGGCCAGCGGGTGTCCGGATCCGGCTCCCGACCCCTGCCGATCAGTGTCCCGGTCGTCGAGACCCGCAGCCAGATCGCCCACGATCTCGCCTGGTGGGTCGGCTACGTCGCCGACCGGCGCGGCCTCACCCCGCCGACCGGCGCCACCGTCCCGGCGCTCGCCCGCTGGCTGGCCGGGCACGTGGACTGGATCGCCGCGCACCCCGTCGCGGCCGAGGAGTGCCCGCCGGTCGTACGGGAACTGGCCGGCCGAGCCCGTGGACTGCTCGACCCCAACCGCAAGCTCCCCACCGGGGAACGCTGCCGGGTCGTCCCCGAGGGTGAGGACCGCTGCACGGGAACGGTCACGATGGTGCAGAAACCCGACGAGACCTGGACCGCCCGCTGTACCGTGTGCGGACCCCAGGAAGCCGCGCCGTACCTGCATGACCGGCTCGCCGGACGGTGGGTCACCATCGAACGGGTCCGCGCGTACGTGCTGCGCGTGCACCGCCTGGACGTCACCGGCGCCACCGTCCGGTCCTGGGCGCACCGCGGCCACATTCGCACCGCCGAGCAGGCCGGGGCCGTCTGGTACGACCTCGGCACCGTCGAGACCTACCTGAACCAGAGGCACCCTGTAGCGTCATAAGTAGTGCCCCCGCGAGCGGGTCAGGCTCCGAGGGCTGGCCGATCCCGAGGAGATCGACATGGCCGAGACTATGCAACACCGCTGGCGAATCAACCCCGAGACTCTCACCCTCGACCCCGTCGACGGGGAGCATCCCAAGACGTTCACCGCACAGGAATGCCGTGTGCAGCAGTGGCCCCCGTGCCCGGTGTGCGACTCCACGATCGAAGTGGACTTCGTGGACGTGCGCACCAGCCAGGACCCGGCGCCCGTCTACGTGATGGGAACCTGGCGGCGCCCCAACGACTGCGACCCGCACCCGGTCCTCCAACGGCCATGAAGCGGATCTCCAAGGACACCCGCATCGTCATTGCAACCGGAGTGTTCCTTGCGCTCATGCTGATCATGGCGTGGGTGCCGTGGGTGCTGGAGTACACGCGGTAACGCTGTGACTTGCGTTGCTGATCAGGTGAGTGCAACACTCTGTGGTCTAAGGACGAGAGGTGTCACCTCAGCCCGTCACGGCGCTGAGCAGAGGGCCCGGCGATGCCGGGCCTTTCGGCTGTCCGGGGGTGAGCATGGCCCGCACCG
Source organism: Microbispora sp. (assembly GCA_019689655.1). Lineage (GTDB taxonomy): Bacteria > Actinomycetota > Actinomycetes > Streptosporangiales > Streptosporangiaceae > Microbispora. Next base: position 931 of record JADGHC010000686.1, on the reverse strand, counting down.
CCGGACGCAAAGGCCGCGTGTGGCGCCGCAACAAAGCCCAAGCCCTCGCCGACGCCGGATACGTCTGCTGGATCTGCGGCCACGGCGGCGCCCGCTACGCCGACCACAAGATCCCCCTCGCGCAGTGGCGGGCCATGGGCGGCGACCCCAACGACCCCGCCAACCTCGCGCCCGCCCACGGCGCCCTCAACCGCTGCCAGGTGTGCGGCCGGTGCTGCAACGAATCCAAAGGCAACCGGCCCTACAAGCCCAGCAGCCGAGGCTCCCGGGACTGGTGACCCGGTGGCGCTGTACGTGGTGACCGGCCCGCCGGCCGCAGGCAAGACCACCTACGTCGCCACGCACGCCCGCCCCGGCGACGTCGTCATCGACTACGACCGCATCGCCCAGGCGCTCACCGCGGGCACCGGCGACACCCACCGCCACCCCGACGCGGTGCAGCGCGTCGCACACCGGGCCCGCACCGCTGCGATCCGGGAGGGGCTCAAGCTCAGCCGGGGCGCCGACGTGTGGGTGGTGCACTCCCGGCCCGCCCCCGACACCCTCGCCGAGTACATGGCGCACGACGCCAAGGTCATCACCATCGACCCCGGCAGGGACGTGGTGCTGGCCCGCTGCGCCGAGCAGCGCACGCCAGGTGCCCGAGCTGCCGCGATGCGCTGGTACACCCAGCACGCACGCACCCCGCAGACCAGCGACACGTCAGCGTCCACAGTCGCAGGCTCGCGCGAGTGGTGACCAACCAGCATGCAGCCCCCTGCATGCCCATCCAGTCACGCTTGCGATCAACCACACGACCAGTGACAGCACACAGCGTCACGAGATGCTCCGAAACAAACGAACATCGCCACGGGGAGCCACACAAGACCCCCTGACCTGCGGTAACCAGAGGCCCGGGGGGTACCCCCGTGACGGGAAAACAGCCCTCCCG
>JADGHC010000685.1 GCA_019689655.1 Microbispora sp. | reverse complement strand
CGCCCGGCCCACCCGGCCGATGCGGTGCACGTACGTCTCGGGCGCGGACGGCACGTCGTAGTTGATGACGTGGCTGAGCTGCTCGATGTCGAGGCCGCGCGCGGCGACGTCGGTCGCGACGAGCAGGTCGGCCGTCCCGCTGCGCAGCCGGCCCATGACCCGATCGCGCTGCTCCTGGCCCATGCCGCCGTGCAGGGCCTCGGCGCGGTAGCCCCGGCCGTTCATGGTCTCGGTGAGCTGGTCGACCTCCTCGCGGGTGCGGCAGAAGACGATCGCCGCGGTGGGGGCCTCCACGTCGAGCACCCGGCCCAGCGCGGCCGGCTTGTACGCCCGGGTCACGATGTAGGCGCTCTGCCGGATCAACGGTGTCTCCCCGGCGGCCGGCGCCTCCCGCTCGATCTTGATCCGTACCGGCTCGCGCAGGTGGCGGCGGGCGATCCCGTCGATGCGCGGCGGCATGGTCGCGGAGAACAGCACGGTCTGCCGGTCCTCCGGGGTCTCCTGCAGGATCGCCTCGATGTCTTCGGCGAAGCCCATGTCGAGCATCTCGTCGGCCTCGTCGAGGACGACCATCCGCAGGCCCTTGAGCGGCAGGGTGCCCCTGCCGATGTGGTCGAGCGCCCGGCCGGGCGTGGCGACGACGACGTCCACGCCGCGTTCCAGCGCCCGCAGCTGCCGCCCGATGGGCTGGCCGCCGTAGATGGGCAGCACCCGGGTGCCGAGGTCACGACCGTAGCGGTGCATGGCCTCCGACACCTGGACGGCCAGCTCCCGGGTGGGCACGAGCACCAGCCCGCCGGGCTCCCCGTCGACGCCCTCCGCGTGCAGGCGCTGGAGCATGGGCAGGGCGAACGCGGCCGTCTTGCCCGTGCCGGTCGCGGCCTGGCCGAGCAGGTCCCGGCCTTCCAGCAGCGGCGGGATGGCCTCGCGCTGGATCGGCGTCGGCTCCTCGTAGCCGAGGCCGGACAAGGCCTTGAGGAGTTCGGGGCCCAGCGCCAAATCGGCGAATCCGGGTCCCTCGTCGATCTCGTTCACGGCCATGTCCTGCTCCTGGTCCTGCTCCTGGTTCCGCTCCAGGCGGGGCGAAAGTGCACGGGATGACCCTACGGTCTTTCCGCCCCTACCCCGAACGCCGCGTCCGGCGCACGGCCGTACGGACGGCCCCGGCGGCCGGGCGATCGGGCCCCGCCGGACCGCCACACGCCTCCGCCCGCCGGCCCCGGCCGGGGCCGGCGACGCATCACGGGCGCCCCGGCGCTGCGCGGGCCGCCGCCCCAATTCAGTGGTGGCCTGGGCAATTCAGGCATACCGTTGGCCCGTGGATCTTCGGGAACTGAGCCGGACCAGGTTTGCGGTGTCGGTCACCTTCGTCCTGCACGGGGCGGTGACCGGCGGCTTCGCCTCACGTATCCCCTGGATCCAGGACCACGTCGGGGCCGGGCCCGGCCAGCTCGGGCTCGCCCTGCTCTCACCCGCGGTCGGCTCGATTCTGGCGATGCCGACCGCGGGCCGCCTCACGCACCGGTTCGGCGGGCGGGCCGTCACCCGCGTCGCGATCGGCCTGTTGTGCCTGATCCTCGTCCTGCCCCCGCTCGCGCCGAACCTGCCCCTGCTGTGTGCCGCGCTCCTGCTGTACGGCGGGCTGGCCGGCATCGGCGACGTCGCGATGAACGCCCAGGGGGTGGTGGTCGAGCAGCGGCTCGGCCGGTCGATCATGTCGGGGCTGCACGGCATGTGGAGCGTGGGCACCCTCGCGGGCGGCGCGGTGGGGACGCTGGCCGCGAGCGCGGGCCTCGACGCCCGGCTCCATCTGGGCGGGACGGCGGTCGTGCTGTTCCTCGTGGCCCTGGCCGTGGGACCGCTGCTGCTCGACGTACGGGCGGGTGAGGACGAGCCTGCCCCGCCCCATTTCGTGCTTCCGCCGCGCGGCGTGCTCCTCATCGGGCTGGTGGGCTTCTGCTCGGTGTTCGGCGAAAGCGCCGCACAGGACTGGTGCGCGGTCTACCTCCGCCAGGTCGCCGGTGCGTCCCAGGCGGTCGGCGCCGCGGCGTACACGGCCTTCGCCTGCATGATGGCCGCGGGCCGGTTGTGCGGCGACGCGGTGGTGCGGCGGCTGGGCCCGGTCGCGACCGTCCGCGGCGGCGCGGCGATGGCGGTGCTCGGCGGGCTGCTCGTCGTGGTCTCCCGCACCCCGGTGCCGGCGGTCGCCGGGTTCATGCTGATCGGCGTGGGGATCGCGGTGGTCGTCCCGCTGGTGTTCGCGGCGGCGGGCAACGCGACGCCCTCGCCCAGCGAGGGCGTCGCCGGCGCGGCCACCGTGAGCTACGCGTCCGGGTTCGTCGCGCCGAGCGCGATCGGCGGCATCGCCACGCTGGCCGGGCTGCCCGCCTCGTTCGCGCTGGTCACCGTACTGCTGCTGGTGGTCCTTCTGGGTGCGGGCAGGCTCGCGCCCCCGGCCCGGGAGGCCGTCCCGGCGGCCTGACTCCGGCTCGCCATGGACCCGACGCGCCGGGGCCGCGGCGAGATGGCGAGTGTCAGATGGCGAGCGCGCAGGGCGCGGGGACCGGTCTCGGGGCGGAGGTGGTGTAGGCCCGCCACGCCGCCGCGAGCCGGGCGACGGCGGTGCTCAGCTCCCGCTTCGACACGGTGAAGTGCAGGCGCAGGTGGTCCCGGCCGCCGCCGGAGGCGTCGAGCCCGGCGCCGGGCAGCACGGCGACACCGTGCCGCATCGCCACCTGCGCGAACGACCCGCCGTCGCTGTGCGGGAGCCGTACCCACAGGGTCTGTCCGCCCGGCACCGGCGGCGCGGACCACTCCGGCAGGTGCCGGGCGAGCTCGGCGCGCAGATGGTCGTGCGCGGCCCGCAGCTCGGCGGCCCGCCGCTCCCGTACGGCGTCGAGCCGCGGCAGCAGGTCGGCCACGGCGAGCTGCGTGGGAACGTCGCCGCCCAGGTCGTGTGTGGCCCGCAGCCGCCCCAGGCGGGCGATGAGCGGCGCGGGCGCCCGCCCCCAGCC
>JADGHC010000684.1 GCA_019689655.1 Microbispora sp. | reverse complement strand
CCGGGGCGCCCGCCCGGGCGGTGGGGGGGGGGGCTGGCGTGGCCGCGGTGGCTGGACCAGGGCGCACCGCGGAGAGGGAGCCTCCGGCCCTACCCCCCATTTCGAGGGCCGGAGACGTCTCGAAACGGGTGGCCGTCACCGGGCCACCTCCACACACGCCGCCTCGCGAACGGCGGCCATACCGGCGACCTCGCCAGACCCGCGGCCGCCGCACGCACCGGCGACCAGGAACGCGGCGACGACCGCGAGGAACATCCTCACCGCAGGTCACCCCCGCTCACCGGCGCGGCGGCGAGCTGGCCCACAACCTCGGCCTCGATCCCGTCCGGCAGCATCCACAGCCCAAGCGAGCCCCGGCACACCACCGGCTCAGGCAGCGGCCGGACGTTGGCGAGCTGCCAGTGCGCCATCCCCGGGATCGCATATGGGGAGCACACACCGGCCGTGCGGTTGTAGCAGACGGCCTGGTCATGGCGGCCGAACCCGGCGGCGTGGGATCCGTGGCAGCCGACGAGGTCGGCCACCGCGATGATGGCGCCGGTGGCGAGCGCGGCCGGGCCGGTACCCCGGGCGGGAGTGCGGGCGTCCCAGACCTGGGCCAGGCCGCCGAGCTGGCGCAGGGCCTTGCGCCCGGCCTCGGTCGGGATGTCCGCCTTCCAGTCCACGGTGAGGCTGGCGTGGATGGCCAGCGGCCCGCGGTAACCGGTGGGGCGCGACCTGTTCTCGATGTCCTTGACTCCGGCGGCGATGAGGGCCGCCCAGGGGTGGCGTACGGTGAGCGTCTTCATCGGCGGCCCCGCTCGTTCCGGCCCGCGAGGTAGGCGGCGGCCTCGGCCGCGATCCCCCGCGCGGCGCGGCGCCGGCCGTGGAGGATGACCAGGGCGATGGTGACAGCGGACGCCGTGAGGCCGCTGATGAGCCCGGCGACGATCGTGATGGCGGTCATGCCGAGCGCGAAGGTGTCGACGTTGGTCACCGGGCACCACCCTCCGCCTCGGCGGCGGCCTTGTGGACGGCGCGCTCGGCGTCGAGCAGACCGTCCAGGTGGTGGATACGGCGGCCGGCGGTGATGCCCACCATGCCGGCGCCGACCATGCCGCCGATGGTGGCGGCGACGATCGCGGTCAGTACGTAGCTCACGTGTGGTCCCTGCTGATGCGGTCGTTGATCGTGTGAAGTGCGGGCGCCGGGTCCACCTGGTCGGCGTGGTCGCGGACGATCGCGAGCGCCTGCTCGGCGTGCTCGGCAAAGCTGGCCAGGTCGACGCCGCGGGCCTCGGCGTAGGCGCGGAGGTCGGCGAGGTCCTGCTCCGCCTCCTGGAGGGCGTCCTGGGCGGCGGTGAGGCGGCCGGTGTAGTCGCTCCCGGACAGGACCCAGCGGGCTACATCTAGGGCGGGCCCGATCTGCCTCGGGTCGCCGACCTCGATGGCCTGGACGAGGATGTGGAGGGCGTCGAGGGCGTTGTCCCGCTCCCGCTGCGCCACCTGGAGGTGGATGCTGGCGGCGGCCGCAGCGGCGTTGCCGATCGCGCGCTCGTCGTGCAGGCGAAGGGCACTGGTGGCGGCCAGGGCGGCGCCGCCGGTGATGGCACCGGCGACACCGCACAACAGCTCGGCGAGCATCAGGCAGACACCGCCTCGGCCGGGGCGTCGGCGAGCGGGAAGCTCCACACGCTGCGTCCGTCCGGCATGACGATCTCCCACGGGCCGCGGAACAGACCGTAGGTGGCCCAGTCACGGGGGTCCTGGCCGAAGCGTTCGCGGGCCTCGGCAAGGAGCTCAGCCATCGAGGTCACCCGCTTCCTCGGCCATGGCGGCGGCGAACGCAGCCGCGTCCGCCGCGCACGAGCACGGCATCACGCAGCAGCCGCAACCCGCGCCGTAGATGGCCTCGCCCGCGGCCCGGAACGCCTGCCGGAGGCGCAACGCCTCCGGGGTCGGCTCATCAGCCGGCGCGGCGGTGTACCGCCTCCACTCGGACCTGGTCACCGTGCGGACCCAAGGCGTGCCGAGGTCCGGGCGCTCCAGCGCCAGGTCAGCGGCCTGCTGGGAGACCAGGTCGGCGTCATTGGGGTCGCCGCCGGGGGAGGTCAGCACGTACTGCTGCTCGTGCTCCCGGTTGCGCCAGTCGTCCAGCTCGGCGCGGGCCTCCCGGAGTTCGGCGAGCAGCCGGGGGATCGCGTCGGCGAGGCGCTTGCCGCTCTTGCCAAGGGCGGCCACCTCCGGGAACACCACCTGGTAGGCGTCCTCGACTTCGGCCAGGTCGAGCTGCTCACCGGTCATGGGGGCGGTCACGACACACCACCCGACCCGGCGCGGCGCCGCGCGCTCTCCTCGTGGTGCTTGTCCAGGTGGGCGTCGTACAAGTCGCCGTAGGTGTCCCAGCCGATCTCCTCGCCCCATGCCTCGATGGCCTCGGTGTGGGCGCGCCAGAAGTCGCGGAGCTTGCCCATGTCCTTCTCGATGCCGCGGAGCTCCGGGCGGCGGAACAGCGGCCCGTAGTGGTCGAAGGCGTACTCGAAGCCCTCGGACTCGACGGCGTTGTCGAAGGTGACGATCTCCATCCAGTCCCAGTCGTTCGGGTCGGCTGTGATGGTCGGGAGCCCGCTCACACCGACCCCCTCGGGGTGGTGTCGTGCGGGCGGCGGGCAGTCACCGGACGGGCCACCTCCACCCGGACCACCGGGTGCTCGGCCGCCTCACGGCACACCCGCGCGGCCAACGCCCACCCGGTGAGCGAGCCGCGCCGGACGTGCCGGCCGTTGCGACGAGCGAGGAGGCTCATGACCGGGCCCCCTCGGCGGCGTCCAGCTCGGCGTGCGCCGCGCCGATCCGGTCGAGCAGCACGTCCGGGTGGTGGCTCAGCTCGCCGTTGGCCGGAGGAACCGGCGCCCCCAGCAGCGCCAGCACGTCCGCCGCCGCCTTCGCCGCGTTCTGACCCCGCTGCACCTGCTGCAGCGCCGCCTGCCGCTCGAGCTCGCGGCGCTCGATCCACGCCTGCCGGTCGCGAATCTCCTGCTGCCACTG
>JADGHC010000683.1 GCA_019689655.1 Microbispora sp. | reverse complement strand
CCTCGGGGGCGAGGGGGAGGGTGACGCGGAAGACGGCGCCCGCGCCGGGGGTGGACTCCACCCCGACCTCGCCGCCGTGCGCCTCGACGAGGGCCTTCACGATCGCCAGCCCCAGGCCGCTGCCGCCCGACGGCCGCCTGCGGGAAGGGTCGGCGCGGTAGAAGCGCTCGAAGACGCGAGCGGCCTGTTCGGGGGTGAGGCCGGGCCCCTTGTCCGCCACCTCGAGGTACGCCATGCCGTCCCGGCTGCCGACGCGTACGGTGATCGGTGTTCCCTCGGGCGTGTGGGTCGTGGCGTTGCTCATCAGGTTGCCCACGACCTGACGTAGCCGCACCTCGTCCCCCGAGACGATCAGCGCCGTCTCCCCCTCGACCACCAGCGAGACACCGCGATCGGGGCACAGGGCCTTGGCATCGTGGACCGCGTCGGCCGCCAGGGTCAGCAGGTCCACCGGTTGCACACGCAGCGGGCGCTGCTGGTCGAGCCGGGCGAGCAGCAGCAGGTCTTCCACCAGCAGGCCCATGCGGGCGGCCTCGCTCTCGATCCGGGACATCAGCCGCGTGGTGTCGGCGTCCGGCACCTGCCGGTGAAACTCGGCGAACCCCCGGATCGAGGTGAGCGGCGTGCGCAGCTCGTGCGAGGCGTCGGCCACGAAACGGCGCAACCGCGCCTCCGACTCCCGCGCCTTGGCTTCCGATTCCCGTGCCTTGGCCTCGGATTCCCTGGCCTTGGCCTCCGACTCCCGGGCCGCCGCCTCGGAGGCCGCCCGGGCCTGGAACGCCGCCTCGATCTGGGCGAGCATGCCGTTCAGCGCGCGGGCGAGCCGCCCGACCTCGGTACGCGGGTCGCGGTCGGGGATCCGGCTGCTGAGGTTCCCCCGGGCGATGGCCTCGGCGGTCGCCTCGATCTCCGCCAGGGGCCGCAGGCTGCGCCGTACGATCACGACGCCGACGACGGCGAGCACGACCATCAGGACGCCGCCGACCAGCCCCTCGATGAGGGCGAGCCGCGCGGTGATCTGCCCCACCGAAGCCATGTCCATCGCCACGATGACCGTGGCGTAGCCCTCGACGGGCACCAGCTCGGCCCGCCACAGACCGTCGCCCGACGCCGCCGGTACGGTCACCGGGGTCAGGGAGGTCACCACGCCGGGGCCGGGCCGGCCCTCCACGCCCATGCCCACCTGCTCGAGCACCGTGGCGCCGTCGGCGCTGCGGACCTCCACCCGGCCCTCCGGCGGCACCCGGAGCCGCATGAACGCCGCCGGGCCGAAGCCGAGCCGTACCTTCGTCTCGTGCGCCACCCTGGCCACCTGCAGGTCGACCCGGCTGATCAGGTAGTCGCGCAGCACCGAGACGCTGCCCACGCCGATGACCGCGAGGGCGACCGCGACCAGCGCCACCATGGCCGCGCTGAGCCGGATGTGCAGCGGCGTGCGCCCCGACACGGCTCAGGCGCCAGTGGGTGGTGTGCGCATGACGTAGCCCACCCCGCGCAGGGTGTGGATGAGCCGGGGGTGGGTGTTGTCGAGTTTGCGGCGCAGCACCGACACGTACGACTCGACGATCCCGGCGTCGCCGCGGAAGTCGTAGTCCCAGACGTGGTCGAGGATCTGCGCCTTGGACAGCACCCGTCCCGCGTTGCACATGAAGTAACGCAGCAGCTTGAACTCCGTCGGCGACAGGGACACGGCCCGGCCGCCACGCCAGACCTCGTGGGACTCCTCGTCCAGTTCGATGTCGGCGAAGGTCAGCCGCGGCGGCGCGACCTGCGGATCCCCGGCGGTGCGGCGCAGCACGGCCCGGATGCGGGCGATGACCTCCTCCAGGCTGAACGGCTTGGTCACATAGTCGTCGCCGCCGAGCGTCAGGCCCCGGATCTTGTCCTCCGTGGCGTCCCGGGCGGTGAGGAAGACCACGGGGGTCTGGGAGCCGCCGCCGCGCAGCCTCCGTACGATGTCGAACCCGTCCATGTCGGGCAGCATGACGTCGAGCACGATCAGGTCCGGCCGGTGCCGCTGGGCCGCGGCGACCGCTTCGCCCCCGTTGGACGCGGTGTGCACCTCGAATCCGGCGTACCGGAGACTGGCCGCGAGCAGTTCGAGGATGTTCGGCTCATCCTCGACGATCAGCAGCCGAGCTTCGGGAGTCTCAACGACCATGGCGCCAGCACTCTAAAACTAGGAGGTTAAGGGAACCGTTAAAGCGATGTGCCTCGCGATCGCAAGGCTGCTCGTCGCCGCAGGTGAGGGGGCGTTTCGTACCAGTACGATACGCCCGCGCACGTCGATGACGAAGTCGTCGACCAGTCTGCCGTCCCGCGCCACGGCCTGCGCCCGGACGCCGCCCTCGGTGCGTACGAGGTCGGCCGCGGCCAGCTCGGGCACGTATCGCCGGGCGGCGTTCACGAAGGCCCGCTTGGCCAGCGAGCCGTACACCTCGCGCAGGCCCATCCGCCAGTGCTCGGCGGCCATCCGCCGGGTGCCCGGCCACGACAGGATGCCGCGCAGGTCGCCGATCGAGGCCCGGCGCCACGAGTAGCCCTCCAGCGCGAGCGCGGGCACGGCGTTGGGCCCGACGAGGACCTCCCCGTCGATCCTGCGGGTCAGGTGGACGCCGAGGAAGGGATAGCGGGGGTCGGGCACCGGATAGATGAGACCTTTCACCAGGTCACGTGCCGGGCTGGCGAGCCGGTAGTACTCACCGCGGAACGGGATGATCCGCACGTCGCCGCCCGCCCTCGCCAGGTCCGCCACCCGGTCGGTGCCGAGGCCGGCGCAGGAGATGAGCCGGTCGAAGGTGAGCCGTTCCGGTCCCGCCGCCACGGCCACGCCGTCGGTGGTCTGCCTGATCGCGCGGACCGGACGCGACAGCCGTACGGACCCGCCGGCCTCGGCCACGTCGGCGGCGAGGCGGCGCGCGATCGCGGAGAAGTCGGTGATTGCGGTGTGCGGCGAGTGGACGGCGGCCACCCCGACCGCGTGCGGTTCCACCTCCCGCAGGCCGATCGCGTCGAGTTCGGCGATGCCGGGCACGCCGTTC
>JADGHC010000682.1 GCA_019689655.1 Microbispora sp. | reverse complement strand
CTCCTCGTCGATCGTGCTGATGGTGGGGCACGGCCACATCTCGTGGCAGGTGTCGCAGATCGTGAGGGTGTCGGCGCACTCGCAGTCGTCGGGCAGGCCGCAAGCGCCGCTGCACACCTGGCGGTGCAGCTGGCGGACGCGGGCGACCTGCTCGCGCGCCGCGTCCCGCTCCCGCTCGGCCCGGGCGAGGCGGACCGTGAGGGCGCGGATAGTGGTCCGCAGCTCCCCGGCCGGGGTCGGGGAGACGCTGCTGTCGACGAGGCGGGCGGCCTCGCGGATGGTGCTGATCTCGGATCCGGTCACTGTGCCTCTCCTCCGGTCATCGAGGTCATGGTGTCGTCCGGGCCCGTCGGCCCGGGTGTGGGGCGAGCAGGCCCCATCGCCGTGCCCAGGCGAAAGGGCAACCGGCCGGCGGGGGTGGTGTCGGGCATGGTCTCGGCCGCACCCGCGGCCACGGGACCGTCGGCCGGCACCGGCACCGGTGCCGGGGTGGGCAGGCCGGTGGAGGCCACCGCATCCTCAGGCGGCACCTCCACCGCCCGGCGGTGCCGCGCCGCCAGCTCGACCGCCTCGGCCAAGGCCCGCTGCGCGTCGCGGTACGCCTCCTCGGCGCGCCGCCGGTCGGTGATGCGCTGCTCGGTCTCCGCCAGCCCCCGCTGTGCCTCGGCGAGCTGCTCGGTGTAGAGCGCTCGTGCCTGGTCCAGCTCGTCGCTGGTGGGCAGGGCGGCCAGGGCGGCGGCGGTGTCGTCGACGTGCCGCCGCAGACGGGCGGCAGCGGTGTCGAGGATCTCCAGGATGGTGCTCATGAGGCCTCCTGGCCAGTCGTCTGCAGGGGCTGGCGGCCGTTGCAGCGCAGCACGCCCCCCCACGTGTGGGCGCGCAGCGTGCCGTCCATACGGAGCAGGACGGTCCGGCGGCAGGTCGGGCACTGCCCGTATGCGTCGGGGATGGGCTCGATGAGAATGGGCGTGGTGGCGGTGCGGTACTGCTCGTCGCGGCAACCCGCGCACGCCGTGGTGGGCTGGTATGGACCCTCCGGCCAGGTGAGGCGAGCGACGGCCGGGACAGCCCGCCCGTGGTCGGGGTTCGCACACAGAGGTCTGGTCGGTCTGGTCGGTCTGGTCATCGGGTGGCCTCCTTCTTCAGCCGTTCGTAGGTGGCGCGGGCGTGCTCGACGACCCGGGCCATGTGCTTGATGCACAGCAGGACGTCGGCGGTCGAGTCGACGGCCTCGCCGGTGCACTGCTCGCCGTTGCGGCGCAGGTAGCGGCACGTGACGCGCCTGGTGAGCGACTGGGGCTCGGACATGGCGGTCTCCCCTCGGAGGTTTTGAGGATGTTGGGGATGTGGGGGGGGCGTTTGAGGGCTTCCAGGCGTCCCGGGGACCTCACCCGCTCCTACTCGTCAACGAGCAACTACAGAAAGTAAGTAAGAATCTTCTGATGAATCCTTTAGAGAGAACATCCTCAATATCCTCAAAACCTCTCCGATGCAGGTCAGGCCGCAGACGTTCTGGGGATGCCGCGCATGCGCAGCACCGTTCTGAGTACTCCCCAAAACCTCCCCAGACCCTCACGGCACCTCCTTCAGCAGGTCGGGATGCGGGATGAAGGTGCCGTCCCGCAGACGGCGCTTGCCGTCGCTCATGGTCCGCTCGACGCTGGTGACCCACCCGGCTTCGGCCAAGATCACGAGGGCTTCCTTGACGTCGTCGGAGCGGGCGCACCACGTCTGCCCCCGCAACGCCTGGTACGCCTCCCGGACGGTGAACTCGGGCGTGCGGGTGCGGCGGATCCAGCGCAGGACCCGCACGGCGCCCTCGTCGCGGCCGGTGGTACGCCAGCCGCCGTAGACGGCGACGGCGTGCAGCAACGCCCACTCGCCGATCTCGACGGCGCCGCGCATAGTGTCGAACGAAATACACTCGCTCGTGGGGCGTCCCTCGGCCAGGTGCAGCAGCCCGGCGATACGCAATACCCGCCCGGCCAGTTTCCCGGCCCAGTCCGCCATGAAGGCCAGGTCGCCGGTCTCGGTGTGCAGTCGGGGCTCCAGCGCGGCCCGGAATCCTCGGTGCAGCTCAAGGGCGTCCGGGTCCAGGTGCATGACTCTCAGCGCGCTGTCGTCGTCGCAGACGGGGATGTCGGCGATGCCGGCCAGCAGCCGGTGCCAGTCGTCGGCCAGGTGCTGCGGCAGTTCCGGGGCGTCGACCGACCGCGTGCCAACGGTGTCCTGCGGCACGCAGTAGGTGAACCGGCCCATCAGGCCGCGTTCCCGCAGCGCGGGGGTCTGGGCGGTTTCGGCCAGCACGTGCGGTTGGACGACCAGGCCGAGGACGACGGCGGGCCGGTCGATGGTGATGGGGTCGCGGCCGACTCGGTCGACCCGGTACGGGTCGCCGTCGTAGGCCTTCAGGATGAGGTCAAGCTGCGGCGTCCCCTGCTGGTAGCGGCCGGAGATGGAGGCGAACACGCCGCCCTCGGCGCTGATGATCCCGACGTGGCCTCTGTTGTTCTGTAGGGCGATGCCCAGGGCCTCGGGGGTGATGTCGTCGACCAGCAGCCGCGGCGGCGGTTCGACGGTCAGCTCGCCGATCTCGGCGGCGACATCGTCCAGCTCGGCCTGAAGGCTGGCGCGCTCCTGTCTCGACTCGGCCTTGGACGCCTTGTTGATGAGCAGCTCCCGGCGTCGCACCGCGACGGCGAGGCGTTCCTCGGCGCCCCTGTGGGTCTCGGCGTGGGCCTGCTGGGTCCTGCGCTCGATGGCGTACAGCGGCCGGGTGACCGCCGACACAACGGCGGACTTGCGCGACGCGGGCGGGAGCGCGGTGAGCGTCCAGACGATCAACGGCTCGGTCCAGCCTGACCCGCCGTGGATCCAGGCCCGGTTAGCGGCCACGACCGACAGCGCGCTCAGCGCGGTCATCGCGGCCATGTCAACCGGGGTCTGGGTGGTGGCGGCCAGCGCCTGGACGAACTCCCGGACGCGCACGGGCAGCGCCTCGACGGGGAAGGGGCCGGGCGGGTCGCCTGCTCCTTCGAGCGGTTCGGGCT
>JADGHC010000681.1 GCA_019689655.1 Microbispora sp. | reverse complement strand
CGATCCGCCCGTCCGCCTCCGCGGGCCCGACGACACCGCTCCGCGCGCCGCCGCCCGGCGGGCGCCGGGCGGCGGCGCCCGCCGCGAGCGCCAGCAGCGGCGGGGCGACCAGCATGCCCGCGACGTCGCTCAGCTTGCCGGTGACCACGCCCGGCCACAAATGCTTGAGCAGGTGGTCGTTGACGAGGAGCACGGCGATCGCGGTGAGCGTCGCGGGATGGCCGAGCCATGCCGCGGCGGTTGCGAGGCTGCGTGAGCTCACGGCCACCTCGTCTCATCCGTCCGGCGTCGCCTGCGTGGATTGGACGATCATCGTCACCGTATGGTTCACCCGCGCCGAATCTGGCGTTCCCGGGGGAGCGTGTAGGAGGATCACATCCGCCCGGACAGTTGGGAGGCGTTGAATGTCGGTGTTGCGGGATCTGGTGGACGGCATCCGCGGCGGGGGGATAGAGGTGCTCGACCTCACCGCGCCCCTGAGTGAGAAGACGCCGATCCTGTCGTTGCCCGAGCCGTTCGGGCAGACGGCGCCATTCTCCATGCGGGAGATCAGCCGGTACGACGACCGCGGCCCGGCCTGGTACTGGAACAACTTCACCACCGGCGAGCACACCGGCACCCACTTCGACGCCCCCGTCCACTGGGTGACCGGGCGCGACGGCGAGGACGTGTCGCAGGTGGCGCCGGCCAAGCTGATCGCCCCCGCCGTGGTGCTCGACTTCAGCGCGCAGTCGGCCGCTGACCCCGACTTCCTGCTGGAAGTCGACCACGTGAAGACGTGGGAGGCCGAGCACGGGCCGCTGCCCGACGGCGGCTGGCTGCTGTACCGCACCGGCTGGGACGCACGCGCCCACGACCAGGCGGAGTTCCTCAACGCCGACGAGACCGGCCCGCACACGCCCGGCATCTCGCCCGCCTGCGCCCGATACCTGGCCGAGGAGACGCCGATCGCGGGCATCGGGGTGGAGACCGTGGGCACCGACGCGGGCGCCGCGCACTCCTTCGACCCCGCCTTCCCCTGCCACTCCTACCTGCTGGGCGCGGGGAAGTACGGCCTGACCCAGTTGCGCAACCTCGACCGGCTGCCGCCCACGGGCGCGGTGGTGATAGCAGGCCCGCTGCCGATCGTCGGCGGCTCGGGCAGCCCGGTCCGCGTGCTCGCGCTGGTGGAGCGGTGAACGTCGCGCAGGCCGTCGGCGCGGCCCTCGCCGCCCTCGGCGTACGGGCGGCCTTCGGCGTCGTCGGCAGCGGCAACTTCCACGTGACCAACGCCCTCGTCGAGAACGGCGTGCGGTACGTCGCGGCGCGGCACGAGGGCGGCGCCGCCACGATGGCCGATGCCTACGCCCGGATGAGCGGCACGGTCGCCGTGCTCACCGTGCACCAGGGGCCCGGCCTGACCAACGCGCTGACCGGCATCACCGAGGCGGCCAAGAGCCGCACCCCGCTGCTGGTGCTCGCCCCCGAGGTGACCTCGCCCACCTCCAACTTCCACATCGACCAGACCGCGCTCGCCGAGGCCGTGGGCGCGCACTGCGCCAGGGTCGGCTCGGCCGCCACGGTCGTGGACGACACCGTGATGGCCTTCCTCGCCGCCCTGCTCGGGCGCCGGACGGTGGTGCTCAACCTGCCGCTGGACGTGCAGGCGCAGACACTGCCCGAGGAGGCCGCCGAGGCCGTACGCGAACTGCTGGCCGGCCGCGGGCACCGCGACGTGGCGAGCCGCGTGCCCGCGGCGTGGGGGCTGACCTTCCCCATCGAGTCCGGGGACGACGGGGAACCGGAGGGGCTCCCGGCGGAGCCGTCCGACGAGCTGACGCGGTTCGCGCGGATGCTGGCGCAGGCGCGGCGGCCGGTCTTCGTGGCCGGCCGGGGCGCCCGCGGCGCACGGCGGGAGCTGGAGGCGCTCGGCGAGCGGGTGGGGGCGCTGCTGGCCACCTCGGCGGTCGCCAAGGGCCACTTCCACGGCAGCCCCTGGGACCTCGACGTGAGCGGCGGGTTCGCCACCCCGCTCGCGGCCGAGCTGATCCGCGGCGCCGACCTCGTCGTCGGCTGGGGCTGCTCGTTCACCATGTGGACCACCCGGCACGGCGCGCTGATCGGGCCGGACGCGAAGGTCGTCCAGGTGGACCTCGACCCCGACGCGCTCGGCGTGCACCGTGAGATCGACCTCGGCGTGGTCGGCGACGTACGCGAGACCGCGCGGGCGGTCGCCGCCCTGCTCGGCGACCCCGGGGACGGGCACGAGGCGGGGACGCGCGGCTACCGCTCGGCGGAGATCGCCGGGCGCATCGCACGCGAGGGCCGCTGGCGCGACGTGCCGTACGAAGACCTGAGCACGGGGGAGCGCATCGACCCGCGCACGCTGACGATCGGGCTCGACGACCTGCTTCCGCGGGAACGGGTGGTGGCGGTCGACTCCGGGAACTTCATGGGCTATCCGTCGATGTTCCTCACCGTCCCGGATAGCGGCTCGTTCTGCTTCACCCAGGCGTTCCAGTCGATCGGGCTTGGCCTGGCCACCGCCATCGGCGCGGCCGTCGCCCGGCCCGACCGGCTCGTGGTCGCCGCGCTCGGCGACGGCGGGGCCCTGATGGGCGTCGCCGAGCTGGAGACGGTCGTACGGCTCGGCCTGGCGATGATGGTCGTGGTCTACGACGACGACGGGTACGGTGCGGAGGTCCACCACTTCGGCCCGCACGGGTTCCCGCTCGGCACGGTCACCTTCCCGCCCACCGACATCGCGGCGATCGCCCGGGGCTTCGGTTTCGAGGCGGTGACCGTACGGCGGGAGGAGGACCTGCCGGGGGTCGCCGAATGGCTGAAGGGTCCGCGCGACAAGCCCCTGCTCGTCCACGCGAAGGTCACCGGCGACCATCCGTCGTGGTGGCTGGAGGAGGCGTTCCGCGGCCACTGACCCGCGCGGCGGGCGCCGGCGGCCACCGACCCGCCGGCGGGCACCCGCCACGCGCGGGGCTCCGCGGTGTGTCCGATTCCGCAACACGGCCGTTACGCCCAAGGGTTGACCGGGGGTCAGGGGGCGGGGATAACTGACC
>JADGHC010000680.1 GCA_019689655.1 Microbispora sp. | reverse complement strand
CCGTACGGCGGGTCGGACACGGGGGAGACGGAGAACCGGCGGGTGCGCTCCGGCGTGGACGCCGGCCGCGGAACGGCCACGCCGGACACCATCCGCGTGCCGTGGCGGGGCGAGGGCTCGAATACCACCAGGACCTCCGTGCGGGCGGGGGGACGACGTCGCCGACCCGACTTCCCGGCACACCGCGGCCTACCGTAACAGCACATTTCCCGCCGGGCACAACAGAGCCGACGCCAGGTGGTCGATCGGGAGGCTTCCGCTGAGACCGTGGTCGGCCACCGAAGCTACCCCGATCCTTCAGGCCGTCCTCGTCCTGCATGCCTGCACAGACGACCCCTGCTCACTCCTTCGCGTCGGTGCGGCCGGGAGTCAGGCCGTGGCGCGGTTGCGCAGCATGGCGTCGAGGGAGTCCACGATCCAGGACCAGGACTCCTCCGGGTCGACGGCGGTGTGGCTGAAGCCTCCGCTCATCTCCAGGCTGACGTAGCCGTGGAAGACGCTGCCCAGCATCCGGACCGCGTGGGTCTGGTCCGGCTCCGCGATGTCGTAGCCGCGCAGGATGGCCCGCGTCATCTGCGCGTGCCTGACGCCGGCGCCGGCGGCCGCCGTCTCGGGGTCGAGCCTGAGCCGGGTGGCGGCGTAGCGGCCGGGGTGTTCCCTGGCGTAGTCGCGGTAGGCGGCCGCGAAGGCGGCCAGGGCGTCCTTTCCCGCCCGCCCGGCCAGCGCGTCCGCGACCCGGTCGGCGAGCTCCTCCAGCGCGAACAGCGCGATTCCGGTTTTGAGGTCCTGGGAGCTCTTCACGTGTGAGTAGAGACTCACGACCTTGACACCGAATCGCCGGGCCAGCGCCGAGATCGTCACCTGGTCGAAGCCGACCTCGTCGGCCAGTTCGGCACCCGCTCTGATCAGGCGTTCCGTGGTCAGTCCTACTCGCCCCACAACCCGCTCCCCGGCGCAAACTGAACCTATTGTGTATTTGCCTAATAGCTTTAGGCAAATACGGAGGACGTACGAGTGGGAAAGCCGCCCCCGGCGGCCGCGGGGGCGGCTTCACTATGACGAGGGCTTCACGCCCAGGGCTGGGAGACCACCCAGCTCACGTCGTCGTTCCAGTGGGCGGCGTTGTCGAAGGCGTTCGAGCCGCCGTTGCTCGCGATGTAGACGACGTTGTTGTAGTGGCGCAGGAAGCGGTCCGGGTAGTTGTAGGAGGCGAACGACGTGCCCTGGCCGTTCTTGCCCGCCTGCGGGCAGAAGGTGGCGTCCGCGGCGAACAGCGAGCTACCGTCGTCGCGCTGCCGGTAGACGTGGAAGTTCTGGTGCCGGAGGTAGTCGCCGGGATAGTTCCTCGACTCGAACGACACGCACGAGCTGTTGGCCAGGCCGCTGCGCACGATCCAGGTGGCGTCGTTCTTGTCGAGGGTCGAGCTGGACGAGGTGATCACCGACGTGATGGCGACGTCGTTCTGGTGCCGGATGTAGCGGTCGGTGTAGCCGGGCGTGGTCGCGCGCAGGGAGATCGATGAACCGGGGGTGAGCGTGCCGTTCTGGCCGCCGCTCGACGTGGTCGCGTACCCGGCGGCGACGATGTTCGCCTGCACCGCGTTCTCGGTGGCGTCGGACGGGAAGCCGGACGTCATCACGCCCTCGTAGAACGTGCCGCGGGCGCCGACGCTGTTGTCGCCGCCGATGCCGAGGATGATGGCGCCTTCCTTCTTCATCGGGTTGTAGCCCGACACGTTGGGACGCACCCCGTTGTAGAACGTCGACAGGCCGCCGGACTGCGCGTTGCCGCCGCGAATGGCCCAGTGGTTCGGCTCGCCCTTGACGATCGCCGTCAGGAAGCGGTGGCTGATGCTCGGGTCACCGGCGTTGTACCTCTGGTTGACCCCCGAGAACAGGCCGTTCTCGAGGTCGGCCATGATCCAGGGGCCGTTGCCGGAGCCGTAGCCCCAGACCCTGTTGTTGCCGAAGTAAATGGCCTCCATGTGGCCGTTACCGTTGTCGCGGCTGTTGGTCTCGGCGTTGCCGTAGTCGAAGCAGCAGCCGTCGTTGTAGTGGGTGCCGTCCAAGACGGCGTACATGCCCTCGGGCTGGTCGCCCGTGGCGATGCCGTTGGTGCTGTTGTTGCGGTATCCGGTGCCGGGGGCGATGTAGACGCCGTACGCCTTGTGGCCGCCGACCATGACCGGCGCGGCGGTCGCGACCGCGAGGTTGTCGTACCCGCCCGGCGCCGGCCCGGAGAACCCGCCGGGAGGCGCCTGGGTGAGGCGGTTGCCCCGCCCGGACTGGTCGTAGATGACCGTGATGAGACAGGTCGTGCCGGCGCAGAAGGAGTCCTGTGCGGCGGCGTCGGCGAAGCCGCCCGGGCTCAGCACGCCGATGTCCCGGGTGGCGTTGTCCGAGGAGCGCCGCACCTGGTACAGCGGGCCGTTGTAGTTCGCGTACAGGG
This sequence comes from Microbispora sp., assembly GCA_019689655.1. Taxonomy (GTDB): domain Bacteria; phylum Actinomycetota; class Actinomycetes; order Streptosporangiales; family Streptosporangiaceae; genus Microbispora. The sequence goes on along the minus strand of JADGHC010000680.1, from coordinate 608 downwards.
CACGGGTCGTGCTGTGCGCCGCCACGCACGGCGTGCCGCCCGCGGCGTAGATGTCGCACGGCCCCTGCGTGGCGGCCTGCGACGGGGTGGACAGACCGGTCAGCAGGCCGGCGGCGACCGTGATCGCCGCGGCCGCGGACAGCGACGCCCTCTTCATGTGCCGTAATCGAGGGATCATGACGGCTTCGTGCCTTCCTATCGGTGGTGGTGTCTCCGTCCTTCGTTGTTAGCGCTAACAATCGCCGCTGTGAGCCGCCGCCGTCTCACAGTCGGGTGCGGGGATCAGTGCGCTCAGTGTTGGCGTCCGGCCCATCGCCGTCAAGGCCCGGATCCCGGAAAGCGCGCACGCGAAGGCCGCACGTAGCCGCCTGCGCGCTTGACGCGACGGCTGCGGCCCGCGGCGATCACCCGTACTCGGGGGAGCGTCACCGCTGCTGATCGGGGATTCGGCCGTGTGTGTCGTGTCGCTGCCCCGTACGGATCCGGCCGGTTCGGCGAGCCGGGGAGGGAGTGGCGTGAAAGTTTCACCGCGCCCGCCCCCCGTCTCCGCCGGGCGGCTTCCCTCGTCTTGACGGGCATGCCGCGTTCGCTCAGAGTGACGGCAGGCG
>JADGHC010000679.1 GCA_019689655.1 Microbispora sp. | reverse complement strand
CGCTCAGCCCGCCCCGCAACCTGCTGCCGCGCCGGCCGCGGCGGGCCCCGCCTGGCTGAACGGCTGATGCGGCAGGCATGGCACGCCGACGCTGGGCGGGGCGCGCGGCGCGCTCTCGCCCCGATGCGGTCCGGCCTCCGCCGCCCCGCGACTGCACGCCCGAGGATCAGGTCCGCCGCTTGGTCTGTGCTCTGTGCGGTCGCGCGGCGAAGGGTTTCGGCTACACGCACCAGCTCCGCTGGGGCGAGTTCCCGAGCCACCGCTTCTGCTCGATGGCCTGCTGCGAGGCGGGCGGCGCGCTGGCGCAGGCGGTCCGCTCGCGCGACCGGAAGACCCTGCGCTGCGCCGACCTCTCCGGCCGGCCGCCGCGCGGCGAGGGGTCCTGCGTCCTCCACCTGGAGGGGCGCTTCGCCGGCTGGGGCTTCGACCACGCCACCGGCGAGAGCGCCGGGCCGATCGACATGATCTATCACGCGACCGGCCTGACGGAGGCGCGGCTGTTCGATGAGGCCGCCCGCTGGGCGGGCATGGACCGGCATGCGCCGCCGGTGCGCGCGCCCGAACCCAGACCGGACCATGGCCGCGAGATCGCGCACATCCTGGAAGGCTGCCAGCCGCTGGCTGGCACGCCCGCGGCGGCCTACCTGCGGAGCCGCGGGCTGCAGGCGCCGGACAGCCCCGACCTGCTGTTCCATCCGGACCTCACCGACTTCGAAACTCGGCGCGGCTGGGTCGGGATGGTCGCCGTGGTGCGCGACGGTGCCGGCGCGCCCACCGGCGGCATCCACCGCACCTTCCTGCTGGACGACGGCTCGGGGAAGGCGCCGCCTGGCAAGAAGATGCTTGGCCCGGTCGCCGGCGGCAGCGTCCGACTGGCCCCATTCCCCGAGGACGAGCGCATCGGCGTCGCGGAGGGGATCGAGACGGCACTCTCTGCGCAACTGCTCTTTGGGCTGCCGACGATGGCGGCGCTATCGGCCGATGGCCTGCGGCGCTGGCAGTGGCCAGCCGGCACCACCCACGTCACCATCTTCGCCGATGCCGGCGAGGCCGGCATGCAGGCCGCGGCCGGACTGGCGGACCGGCTGAACGCGGCCGACATCCCCTCCAGCATCGTCGCGCCGCGGCATGGCGACGACTTCAACGATGACCTGCGGCAGGGGTCCACCGCCGCCGACTATCCCCCGCCCGAGCCCTCGGCGGGCCAGGCTATGGCGGGCCCAGCCCCCGCGACGGTGCAGGAGCTGGTCGCCGCCGCCGCGGCGCTGACCAACCCGCCGGACTTGGCGCCGCTGTCGGAGCTGCTCGGGCGCCTCGTCACCGCCCGGCTGGAACCGCTCCCGGAGCGGCAGGTGCTGGCCGCCATCAAGACGGCCACCGGCATCGCCGTCTCCATCCTGGAGAAGCAGCTGGTCGAGCTGCGGCGCCGGCTGAACGCCACCGGCGACCTCCGGCAGCCGCCGATCCGGCCGCCCTGGGCGGGGTTGCTGCGGCTCGACGCGGGCGGCACGCCCGAGCGCAACGAGGCGAATGTGCTGACGGCGCTGACGAACGACGCGGCCTTGGTCGGCGCGCTGGTCTTTGACGAGTTCGCCCAGGAGATCGTGGTCACCCGCGCGCTACCCTGGGATGCTGCTGGCACGGCCATTGCCCGTCCCTGGGGCGAGGCCGATGACGTCCGCTGTGCCGAATGGCTGCAGCGGCGCGAGGTCAATGTCCCGCCCGCCGTGGTGGGGCGCAGCGTGGTCGCCGCGGCGCGGAACACCCACGTCCACCCAGTGCGCGACTGCCTGACCACCCTGGCCTGGGACGGGACGCCACGGCTGGATGCCTGGGCCGTGATCTATCTCGGCGCCGCCGACACGAAGCTGAACCGGGCCATGGCTTCGCTGTGGATGATCTCGGCCGTGGCCCGGATCATGCAGCCCGGCTGCAAAGCCGACCACATGCTGATCCTGGAGGGGCCGCAGGGCATCCGGAAATCCACCGCCCTGAAGATTCTCGCCTCCGAGCCCTGGTTCACCGACGAGCTCGCCGAGATCGGCTCGAAGGACGCGGCGCAGCAGATGCGGGGCGTGTGGATCATCGAGATGGCGGAGCTCGACGCCATCGGCCGGGCCGAGGTGTCGCGCATCAAGGCCTTCCTCACCCGCACGACGGACCGCTACCGGCCGCCCTACGAGCGCTATGTGGTCACCGTGCCCCGGCAATGCGTCTTCGCCGGCAGCGTGAACCCCGACACCTACCTGCGCGACGAGACCGGCAACCGGCGCTTCTGGCCGCTGCGCTGCGGCGAGATCGACCTCGAGGCGCTGCGCCGGGACCGCGACCAGCTCTGGGCCGAGGCGGTTGCGCGCTTCCGGGCCGGGGCGACGTGGTGGATCGAGGATCGGGAGCTGATGGCGGCCGCCACCGCCGAGCAGGAGGCGCGCTACGAAGCCGACGCCTGGGATGCGCGGATCGAGCGTTGGCTCGCCTGCGAGAAGCGCAGCGTGAACCTGGGCTCCGGCAGCTACGAGGACTGGCAGGATCAGTACGTCCCCCGGCGGACACCGCTCACCGACGTCTCCATCGGCGAGGTGCTGGAGCAGGCGCTCGGCATCGAGCCGGCGAAGTGGACGAAGGCCGACCAGATGCGGGTCGGCTCGTTCTTCAAGGGCAAGAAGTGGGAGCGGTACAAGACCAGCGGCTCGGCCAAGGACGGCATCGAGCGCGAATGGCGGTATCGCCGTCCCGCCGTGGCGACTGTGCCATGAGGGACGTCGGCCAGCCCCGCCTGTCCCACCGTTCCACCTCGGCGCTTCGGGCCGCGCAGGTGGGACACGCGAAAGCCGAGCCTTTCCGCAGCTTTCCAGTCGGCCGTCCCATTGTCCCACCTGTCCCACTTGGTCTGAAACCCCAATGCGAAGGATGGGTCGGACAGGGACATACCTTTTCCTATACGGGGTGTAGGGCCCATGCCGATGGTGGGACAGGTGGGACAGGTCGGCCCAACCTCTTGATCCGGAAGCATATCCTCTGTTCCACCTGCCTCGGCGGGGTGGGACAGAGGATATGCT
>JADGHC010000059.1 GCA_019689655.1 Microbispora sp. | reverse complement strand
GAGAGCGGGCCGCTGCTCGTGCTCGCCGGGCCGGGCACCGGCAAGACCACCACGATCGTGGAGACCGTCGTCGACCGGGTGGAGCGCCGGGGCGTGGACCCCGAGCGGGTGCTGGTCCTCACCTTCAGCCGCAAGGCGGCCGGCGAGCTGCGGGAGCGGATCACCACCCGGATGCGCAGGACCACCAGGACCCCGCTGGCCCTCACCTTCCACAGCTACGCGTACGCGCTGCTGCGCCGGGAGGCGGTGCTGGCCGGTCAGCCGCCGCCGCGCCTGCTCACCGGTCCCGAGCAGCTCCTGGAGATCCGGCGGCTGCTGCACGGCGAGCTGGAGGACGGCGCCCGGCACTGGCCCCCGGACATGCGCGAGTTGCTCAAGACCCGGGGGTTCGCCGAGGAACTGCGCGACTTCCTGTCCCGTGCGGCCGAGCGCGGCCTGTACGGCGACGCGCTGGTGCGGCTGGGCCGCGAACACGGCAGGCCCGACTGGGAGGCCGCCGGTCTGTTCTCCTACCGCTACCAGGACCGGTTCGACCTCGATCCGGTGCCCGCGATGGACTACTCGGAGCTGATCCGGGCGGCGGCCGGCCTGCTGAACGACGGCGAGGTGCGGCGGCGCGAACGGGACGCGTACGACCTGGTGCTGGTCGACGAGTACCAGGACACCGACCCGGCGCAGGAGTTCCTGCTCAGGCAGCTCGCCGGGGACGGCCGTGACCTGATCGCCGTGGGGGACCCCGATCAGTCCATCTACGGCTTCCGCGGCGCCGATGTGCAGGGCATCCTGCGCTTCCCCGAGCGGTTCCGGACCCGGGACGGGCGGGAGGCCCCGGTGGTCGCGCTGCGCGTGTGCCGCCGCAGCGGCCCGGCCCTGCTGGAGGCATCCCGCCGCGTCGCCTCCCGCCTGCCGGCCGTGCCGGGCGTCCGCGACGGGCACGCGAACAGGGCCGGCGGCCACCGCGACCTGATCCCGCTCGAGGACGCCGATCCGGGCGAGGTGAGGGTCCTGCTGGCCGACAGCGCCAGCCAGGAGGCCGCGGTGGTGGCCGACACGCTGCGCCGGGCGCATCTGCTCGACGGGGTGCCGTGGTCGCGCATGGCGGTCTTGGTGCGCAGCGCCGTCCGGCACGTGCCGCTGCTGCGGCGGGCGCTGATCAGCGCCGGAGTGCCCGTCGTGGTGGCGGGCGACGAGCTGCCGCTGGTGCAGGAGCCCGGCGTCCGGCCGCTGATCACGCTGCTTCGGGTGGCCGTGGCGCTCGAGACCCGCGACGCCGCGCCCGCCCGCGACGCCGCGCCCGCGCTCGACGTCGCGACCGCCGAGGAGCTGCTGACCGGCCCGCTCGGCGGCACCGACATGATCGGCGTACGCCGGCTGCGCCGCGCCCTGCGCATCGCCGAGCAGGAGGCGCTCGCCGCGGAGGCCGGCGAACAGGGCGAGGGGCAGCAGACCTTGCCGTTCGCGCCGAGGTCGTCGGACGACCTGCTGGTCGCGGCGCTGCGCGACCCCCGGGGGCTGATCGGCGTCGAGCCGCACGTCGCGGCGCCCGCGCAGCGCCTCGCCCGGCTCCTCGCGATCGCCCGGGACGCCGTACGGCACGGCCGGGGCGCCGAGGAGACGCTGTGGGAGATCTGGCAGGCCAGTGGGCTCGCGGAGCGCTGGACGGAGGCCAGCCTCGCGGGCGGGCCGCGGGGCGCGCAGGCCGACCGGGACCTCGACGCCGTCGTCGCGCTGTTCGATCACGTGGCCCGCTTCACCGACCGGCTGCCGAAGGCCGGGGTCGCGGTGTTCCTCGACGACCTGACCTCCCAGGAGATCGCCGGCGACACGCTGGCCGAGTCCGCCCCCGAGGGCGACGCCGTACGGATCCTGACCGCGCACCGGTCCAAGGGCCTGGAGTGGGACGTGGTGGTGGTCGCGGGAGTCCAGGAGGGCCTGTGGCCCGATCTGCGCCTGCGCGGTTCGCTTCTCGGCATCGACGCGCTGATGGATCTGGCGGGCGGGGTGGAGTTCGCGGGCGGCCCGGGGCCGGACCCCACGCGGGCCGCGACGGCCGCGCTGGCGTCCAAGCTGCTCGCCGAGGAGCGGCGGCTGTTCTACGTCGCGGTCACCCGCGCCCGCAAGAAGCTCGTCGTCACCGCCGTCGGCGGTGAGGACACCGACGAACGTCCTTCCCGGTTCCTCACCGAGCTGCTGCCCGGCGGCGTGGAGGCGGCGACGGTGGACGACCGCGCGCGGTGGCTCAGCATGCCCGCCCTGGTCGCGGACCTGCGTGCGGTCGTGTGCGACACGGATCAGCCCGAGGCGCTGCGCCGGGAGGCGGCCGCGCATCTGGCCAGGCTCGCCCGGGCCGGGGTGCCGGGCGCGAACCCCGGCGAGTGGTACGCGCTGACCCCGATCTCCGACGACCGGCCGCTCGGCTGGCCGGACGGCGTCGTCCAGATCTCGCCGTCGTCGGTGGAGAGCTTCACCAAGTGCGGGCTGCGCTGGATGCTGGAGACGGCGGTGGGGGCTGGGTCGAGCAGCGTCACCCAGAGCCTGGGCACGGTCGTCCACGCGATCGCCGCGATGGCCGCCGAGGACGGCGCCGACTACGTCAAGCGGCTCGACGACATCTGGGACCAGTTCGACTTCGGCGGGGTGTGGTTCAACCGCAAGCAGCGGCGTCTCGCCGAGCAGATGGTCGACAGGTTCATCCGGTGGCAGAAGAACAAGGAGAAGAACAAACAGCGCGATCTGGTCGCCGTGGAGGAGGCGTTCACCGTACGGGTGCCGGGCCACGACATTCAGATCACCGGCCGGGTGGACCGGGTCGAGCGGGACGAGGCCGGCCGGGCCGTGATCATCGACATCAAGACCGGCACCGGCAAGCCCAAGGACTCCGAGATCGACCGGCATCCGCAGCTCGGGGTGTACCAGCTCGCCACGACGCTCGGCGCGTTCGAGCGGCACGGCCTCACCCAGCCCGGCGGTGCGTCCCTCCTGCACCTGGGCAAGGCGGCGGGCCAGTCGGCGGACGCCAAGGAGCAGGCCCAGCGGGCGCTCGCCGACGACCCCGACCCCGACTGGGCGAAGGAGCTGGTCAAGACGGTGGCGACCGGCATGTCCGCGAACGTGTTCGTCGCCACGGTCAACGACGGCTGCCGCACCTGCGCCGCAAGAATCGCCTGCCCCGTGAACGACAACGGAGGACAGGTGTGCTGACGCCGGACGAATTGGCCGGCAAGCTCGGGATCCTCCCGCCCACCCCCGAGCAGGCGGCCGTCATCGAGGCGCCGCTGGAGCCGATGGTGGTGGTGGCCGGAGCGGGATCCGGCAAGAGCGAGACCATGGCCGGGCGGGTGGTCTGGCTGGTCGCCAACGGCCTGGCCAGGCCCGAGCAGATCCTCGGCCTCACCTTCACCCGCAAGGCCGCCGCCGAGCTGGCCGAGCGGGTACGCAAGCGGCTGAACGGGCTGGCGGCGGCCGGGCTGGTCGCGCCCGAGCTGCTCGACTCCGAGCCGACCGTCTCCACCTACCACGCGTACGCCGCTCGCCTGGTGACCGATCACGCGCTGCGGGAAGGGCTCGAGCCCACCATGCGGCTGGTCACGCCGGCCGTCGCCTGGCAGATGGCGGCCCGGGTGGTCGGGCAGTACGACGGGCCGATGGACCGGGTGGACCTGTCCCCGGCCGGTGTCACCGCCGCCGTGCTCGAGCTGGCCGGAGAGATGGCCGAGCATCTGCGCGAACCGGCGGACGTCCGCCAGGTCGGCGACTGGCTGCGGGAACAACTGGCCTCACTCAGCGGGCGGATCATCAAGGACCAGCGCAAGCCGGTGGACACCCAGGCCGTCCGCGAGCAACTGCTGCCGATGGTCGAGGCGTACGAACGGCTCAAGCGCAGCCGGGAGGTCATCGACTACGGCGACCAGATGGCGCTGGCCGCGCGGATCGCCGCGCGGCATCCGGAGGTCGGCGCGTCCGAGCGGTCCCGGTTCTCGGTCGTGCTGCTGGACGAGTATCAGGACACCAGCCACGCCCAGCTCGTGCTGCTGCGGTCGCTGTACGGCGGGGGCCACCCGGTCACCGCGGTCGGCGACCCCTGCCAGTCGATCTACGGCTGGCGCGGCGCGTCGGCGGGCAATCTGTCCCGGTTCCCCCGGGACTTCCCGACGCGGACCGGGGACCCGGCGCGGGTGCGGCGGCTGTCGGTCAGCTTCCGCAACGGCGAGCACGTGCTCGCCGTCGCGGCCCGGATTCAGGCGCCCCTGCGGCGGGAGGCCCGCGAGGTGCCGGTGCTGGTGCCGGGTGACAACCGGGCAGGCCGGGGCCGGGTGCTGTGCGCCTTCCACGAGACGGCCGAGGACGAGGCGGAGTGGATCGCCGAGGGCCTGGCCGGGATGCTGCATCGCGAGGGCGCCCCGGACGGCCTGCCCTGGGGTGAGGGCGAGCGCGCCAAGCGCGGTCTCGCGCTGCAGCCGCAGGACATCGCGATCCTCGCCCGCAAGCGGTCGCAGTTTCCGGCCCTGCGCCGGGCGTTGGAGGCCCGGAAGATCCCCGTCGAGGTCGTCGGCCTCGGCGGGCTGCTCACCGTGCCCGAGGTGGCCGACATCGTCGCGACGCTGCGGGTGCTGTATGACCCGACCGCCGGAGACGCGCTGGTCCGGCTGCTCGCCGGGCCCCGCTGGCGGATCGGCCCGGCCGATCTCAAGGTGCTCGGCGACCTGGCCCGCGAGCTCAACAAGGAGATCAGGCAGGCCAGGGGAGGACCGCGCCCGGAGGACCCGCTCGACCAGGTCGTCGCCGACCTCGCCGAGGAACGCGGCAGCCTGATCGACGCGCTCGACGAGCTGCCCGACCATCCCGACTGGCTCGAACGGTTCTCCCCGCTCGCGCGGGTGCGGCTGCCCGCCGTCGCCCGCGAGCTGCGCCAGTTGCGCGCCCACACCGGGCAGCCGCTGCCCGACCTGATCAGCGAGATCGAACGCCGGCTCGGGCTCGACGTCGAGGTCGCCGCCAAGGGTGGCAGCCCGCTGGCCGCCCGCGCCGACCTGGACGCCTTCCTCGACGCCGCCTCCCGGTTCGCGGGCGACTCCGAGGACCCGACGCTCGGCGCGTTCCTCGCGTACCTGAAAGCGGCGGAGACCGAGGAGTTCGGGCTGGAGTCCGGGCGGGTCGGCGACAGCAACACGGTCAAGCTGATGACCGTCCACGCGTCCAAGGGCCTGGAGTGGCCGGTCGTGGTGGTGCCGGGCCTGTCGCAGCTCACCTCGCAGAAGGGCGGGCTGACCAAGGGCAGCATCTTCCCCGCGACCCCGGTCACCAACTCCCGGTGGACGGAGAACCCGCGCAAGCTGCCGTACCCGCTGCGGGGGGACAGCGCGGACCTGCCCGAGCTGACCGGGCTGGACCGGGAGGCGCTGGCGGTCTTCGACGAGCGCTGCCGCGACCGCGACCTGATGGAGGAGCGGCGGCTGGCGTACGTCGCCGTCACGAGGGCGCACTACCTGCTGATCGCCTCCGGCTACCGCTGGGGCAGCTCGTCCAAGCCGCTGGAGCCGTCGCAGTTCCTGCGGGAGATCCGCGAGGCGGGTGCCCGCGTCGTCCGGTGGGCCGAGGATTCGGAGCATTCGGAGAACCCGTTGCTCGCCGAGCCGCCGACGGCGCAGTGGCCGTCCGTCACGGTGCACGACGCGATCCTTGACGGCGCTCGCCTGGTGGAGGAGGCGATGATGGGCGACGCCCCGTCCGTGGCGGCCGATGCGTACGCGCTGCTCGGCAACCGGGACCGGGAACGGATGCGGGCCTGGGCGCGCGACACCGAGCTGCTGCTGCGGGAGCGGGAGGCGAGCCGCCAGCGGGCCGGGGCGGTCGTGGAACTGCCGGCGCGGCTGTCGGTGTCGTCGCTGGTCAGCCTGGCTCAGGACCCCGCGGCGTTCGCCCGGCAGGTACGCCGGCCGGTGCCGCGCAGGCCCGCCCCGCTGGCCCGCCGGGGCACCACCTTCCACCGCTGGCTGGAGTCGCGCTGGGGCCAGCAGCGTCTGATCGACGACCTGGAGCTGCCCGGCGCCGCCGACGAGCTGTCGGAGACCGACGTCCAGCTCGCCGAGCTGCAGGAGAAGTTCGAAGACAGCGTGTGGGCCACACGTGAGCCGGTCGACCTGGAGGTCCCGTTCGAGACCATGATCGGCGATCGCCTGGTGCGCGGACGGATGGACGCGGTGTTCCGCGAGGGCGACGGCTACGTGGTGGTCGACTGGAAGACCGGTGAACGGCCGCAGGGCAGGGCCGCGGAGACCGCGTCGGTGCAGCTCGCGGCCTACCGGGTGGCCTGGGCCGCGCTGGCAGGAGTGCCGCTGGAGAAGGTCGGGGCGGCCTTCCACTACGTCCGCTCGAACGAGACCGTCCGCCCCGTGGACCTCCTCGACGCGGACGGCCTCACCGCGCTCATTCAGCGGGTTCCGGAGGACTGACCTCGAAGAGCGCGCTCGTCTCGATCTTGATCCCGAACGGCTCGGGCAGCTCCAGGACCCCGCCCTCCTCGACGGTGACGATCTGCTGGTACGCCTGCCGGTGGTAGTCGAAGGGCTTCAGATCGGGGAGGGGATCGCTCATGAGGGCCACTCTGCGCGGAGACGCCACCGGGTCCACGATCAGGTAGCGCGGTACACCTGCCCGCGCGTAGTCGAGGGGCTTCTCCTGCCAGTCGACCTTCTGGTTACCGGGAGAACACACCTCCACGGCCAGCAGGACGCTGCGGCCGTGCACCCGCATCCGATCGAGCCGCTCGGCTTTCCTTGGTAGGACGAGCAGGTCGGGTAGCCGATGATCGAGCATCGGCGGAACGTGGACCGCCCAGTTGCAGAAGAAGCGCCAGCCCTTCGCCATGCCCAAGGGCAGCAGGAGCTTTGAGAGCCGGTCGATGATCTCGTTGGTCTCCTCACTCATCCACGGGCTCACGACGACCTGCCCGAGACGGATTTCCGCCCGGTAACCGGCCTCGTTGAGTTGCATGCACAGGTGCAGCACCTCGTCGGGGAGGTCTTGGGGCTCTTCGGGCTTCCCGGCCTCTGGAGGCTCGGGCTCGTCCGAGACGAGATCGCCGGGGAGGGGGTCGTCCTGCTTCCTCGGGACCGGGTGGTCGTGCCTGCCGCGCGTGGTCGGCTTCGTGAGGGCCATGTCGCCATCCTCTCCTGCTCCTTCATCGATGGTACGGAACGTTTTCGAAGCGCCACGCAAAGTAACGGGGAGGTTGCGGGAGGGAAATTCTCGTAAGGGACGACGGGGTGAAGGAAAGCCCTCCAGGGGAGGGAAAATCCGACTCAGTGAATCGGTCATAGGCGACGTACCCGCCGCAAATGTCCCGCGCCGGCGGCGTGACGCCGCACCGTCTTCACTGAGGCGCAGAACCGGGTCATCGCCCAGAACCGGGCCCGGCTCGACGTCATCAAGTCGCTCAACCGGGCCCGCCTCGCCAACTCCGCCAAGGTCCTCGACGGCACGCTGACCCTGTCCTGGTGATCAGGCGGCACCGCCCGGCGCGGACGGCCCGCTATCGCCGTCCGCCCGCCGGTCCACGGCCGCCTCGATCAGCCGCAGGACGTCCTCCAGGTCGGCCTCGAACTCGGTGGCGAGGTCGGCGGGCAGGCGCAGCCAGGGCTTGAGCCTGGCGTGGGCGGGAAACTCGCCCTCGGGGAGACTGCCGCGGTGCCCGCGTGGATCGGGGCCGCCGCTGGTGAAGCGGCCGGAGACCTCGGAGGCGGCGAAGCCGATCACGAAGGTGCTGATCATGCGCTCCAGCCGGGGCACTTCGTGGTCCGGGACCCCGGCCTCGATGAGCGCGGTGTAGATGACATCCACGGTGCGTACGGCGTCCGGCGTGACGGCGGGCCGGGAGAACAGCAGGGGTGCGGCCCAGGGATGCCGCCGGATCATCGTCCGTACGGCGCGCGCGAGGGCGGCGAGACGCTCGTCCCACCGCCGATCCCCCTGCCGGTCCGGTGGCAGGAGCGCCGAGAGCAGCCGCCCGACCATGCCGTCGAGCAGTTCGGCCTTGCCGCCGACGTGCCGATACAACGCCATCGGCGTCACCCCGACGCGCTCGGCCACCGCACGCATCGAGAGCCCGTCGAGGCCGCGCTCGTCCGCGATGGCCAGTGCCGCGTCCAGGATCTCTTCTCGCCTGCCGCCCACGGGTATACAGTGTAGACGTATACACCGTATACCCTGGAGATCGGATGCTCGCCGCAGAGAACCTGGTGAAGCGTTACGGTTCGCGCCGCGTGCTCGACGGATTCGACCTCACGGTCGCGCCCGGCGAGATCACCGGCCTGATCGGCCACAACGGCGCGGGCAAGACCACCTTCGTGGAGGTCGTCGCCGGCCTGGTACGCCCCGACGCCGGGCGCCTGCACGTCGCCGGGCGTGACGCGCTCCGCGCCGGCCATGCCGTACGGCGTCTGCTCGGCGTGGCCCCGCAGGAGCTCGCCCTGTACAACCGCGCCAGCGTCCGGGAGAACCTGCGGCTGTTCGCGGGCTTGGCCGGGCTGAGCGGGCGGCACCGGGACGGACAGATCGCCCGCGTGCTGGACGAGCTCCACCTCGCCTCGCTCGCGGACCGGCCCGTCGGCGTCCTGTCCGGTGGTCAGCGCCGCCGGGTCCAGGCGGCCACGGCCATGGTGGGGTCACCGCCGTTGCTCCTGCTGGACGAGCCGACCGCGGGCGCGGACCCGCAGACGCGCGCGGCCCTGCTGGCGGCGGTCCGGGCCCGTGCCGAAGCGGGGGCCGCCGTCCTCTACACGACCCACTACCTGCCGGAGCTCGTCGATCTCGACGCCACGGTGGCGGTCGCCCGTGCCGGGCGCGTCATCGCGCGCGGCACCCAGCAGGAGCTCACCCGGGGACTGCCCGGCGAGCTGCGGGTCACCTTCGACGACCCGGCCGAACCCGAGTTGCGCCTGCCGACCACGGACCCCGCCGCCGACCTCGCCGCGCTGCTCGCGTCGGGCCGCAGGCCCGCCTCGGTCGACGTACGGCGGCCCGGCCTGGACGACCTCTACCGCTCGCTGGAAGCCCCGGACGGACAGGAGGCGCGTGATGCGGCCGCGTGAGTCCGTGCACCGCGTCGGCGTGCTGGCCCGGCACAACCTGCTGCTGATGCTGGGGGAGCCCGGCCCGCTGCTGAGCCGGATGATCCTGCCGCTCGCCTTCCTCACCCTGCTGCGCCCGCTCTACACGGCGGCGCTGGGCGAAGCGGCGGGCACACAGCAGGCGGTGGTGGGCACGCTGGTGACGTTCTCGCTGCTCGCGCTCAGCATCTCCGGCAGCGCGATCCTCACCGAACGGCTCGGCCGCACCTGGGACCGCCTGCGCGGCACGGCGCTGGGCCCCGCGGAGATCCTCGTGGGCAAGGCCGTGCCCGTCTTCGCCGCGTTGCTCGCCCAGCAACTGCTCATCCTCGGCTTCGGCGTGTGCGTCCTCGGCCTGCGGGTGCCGCATCCGCTGCTCCTGCTGGGCGTCCTGCTCTGCTGGAGCGGCACCCTGCTCACCCTCGGCGGGCTGCTCGGCGTGCTCGTACGCGGGATGGGCGAGTTGTCGGCCGCGTACGACATCGGCGGCATGCTGTTCAGCAGCCTCGGCGGCGCGCTCGTCCCGTTCGCGGCGCTGCCGCACTGGGTCGCGGCCGTGGCCCCGGTCTCTCCCGGATACTGGGCCGTGCACGGGCTGCGTGCCGCGCTCACCGGTGACGCGCGGACGGTGGCGGAGGTGTGCGGCGTGCTCCTCGCCGTCGCGCTGGCCTGCGGCGCACTTGCCGCGGGACGCCTGAGGGGACGCGGCGGACGGCTGGTGGCGCTCTGATCGGCTTCTTAATCGGCCGGCAGGTGGTGGAACTCCGGCTTCGGATGCATGAGGAAGTCATGGTGCGAGATGTTCCACGCGTACGCGCCGGCCATGGCGAAGGCCACGACGTCGCCGGCGGCGAGTGAGGCGGTGACCCGGCGGGCGAAGACGTCCTTGGGCGTGCAGAGCCGTCCCACCAACGTCACCGGGCCGTCCTCGCCGCCCCCGCCTCTCGGCAGCACGACGAACGGCTGGTCGTGGCCCTTCGTCACCGGGGTCCGCAGATGGTGCGTGCCGCCGGACAGGACGGCGAAGCGCTCCCCGTGGACCCGCTTCACGTCGAGCACCGTGGTGAGATACCAGCCGCAGTAGGCCGTCAGGGCGCGTCCCGGCTCCACGCGCAGCGTCTCGCCCGGCCGGGCCAGCGCCCGCAGGCCCGCGCCGTACGCCGCCCAGTCGAACCGCTCGTGCGGGCGGGTGTAGGAGACGGCCATGCCGCCGCCCAGGTTGAACTCGCGCAGCCCGAGGCCGCGGCCGTACGCGAGGACGGCCTCGGCGAGCGCGAGCAGGTCGGGGGCGTCCAGGCCGCTCGCGAGATGGGTGTGCAGGCCGCGCAGCCGCACCGGGGAGGACCCGAGCAGGGCCAGGCACTCGGCGATCCCGCCGGGGTCCATGCCGAACGGTGTGGCGCCGCCGCCCATCGTGAGGGCGGCGCCGGTGACGGGCAGGTCGAGGTTGACCCGCAGCAGCACGTCCGCCGGCGCCCGCATCCGCCGCAGCTCGGCCGGGCTCTCGACGTGCCAGCGGTACGCCGAGGGGGCGAGGGCCAGCTCCGCGTCGGTCTTCCCCGGCCCGCCGAAACTCAGCGGGACCTCCGGAAGCACCGACCTGACGTGCGCGAACTCGCCGCCGGAGGAGACCTCGAAGCCGTCCACGTACGGCGCGAGCACGCGCAGCACCTCGGCGTCGGGGTTGGCCTTGACGGCGTAGCAGATCTCCGTGCCCGCCATCGCGACCCGTACGGCGGCCGCGTGGCGGGCGAGCCCGGCCAGGTCGTACACGTAGGCGGGGACGTCGTCCAGCGACTCGGCGATCTTCCGCACGCCGTCGGGAACCTCGATGGTCGTCATCGCTCCTCGCATGCCTCGGCGACCGCGTGCGCGCCGGACGGCGCGAGCGGGTTCGGGACGGGGACGTATCCGGCGGCGCGGTCGGCCGCCCTCGCCCAGCGCACGCTCAGATTGGCCTTGGCCGGCAGCGGCGTCCCGGCGAGCAGCCGGGTCAGCGGCGCGAGCGTGCCGAGACCGGCCGCGTGGCCGGCGACATAGCGTTCCAGGGATCTCCGGGCGACCGCCCACAACGTGCGCAGGACGTCGTCGGCGTCGCCCGCCACCGTCGCGGCCACCTCCGCCAGGTGGTTGACGAACAGGCAGTAGGCGACCCGGTTCCAGCCGTGCGCGGCGTCGTACGACAGGGGGCCCGCGACCCCGTCCGGCAGGCCGGTCAAATCGTGCCGGCCCGCGACCAGCTTGGTGCCCTCCAGGTCGCGGAAGACCGCCTCGACCGGCCATCCCTCGGCGTCGAGCCCGACGAGCACGTTCTGCACGTGGGGTTCCAGCACGACGCCGTGCCGGAAGAAGGCGTCGAGCACCGGATGGGCCACCCGCTCGACGTACGCCTCCCACCACGCGACCGGGTCGGCCGACCGGCGGGCCAGGACGGCCCGGGGGACCCCGTCCGCACCGGCGGCCAGCGCGCCGGCGAGGATCGGCGTGGTCCCCGGCCCGCACACCGCCCACGGGCCGGTACGGACGATCACTCCGAGCCCTTCGAGCAGCCGGGTGCCCAGGGCGGCCGAGCGGTAGCCGGGTTCGGGCAGCCACCGCGTACCGGGGAAACGCCGCGCCAGCCGGTCGAAGACGGGGGTGAGGCGCCGGGTCAGCTCGACCGCCCCGGTCAGCTCATACCACGCGTTCTTCCGCACGCAGTTGGTGATCCGCACGTCGAGGCTGAACTTCAGGCACATGCCGGTGCCCGGGTCGTACACCGTACGCACCGAGGAAAGCGGCACGACCTCGCGGGGGCCGGGCCCGAGATCGACCAGGCGTCCGTCCGTGAGCGGGCCGCGCAGCTCGGCGGCGAGCAGGTCGAACTGCCAGGGATGGACGGGCAGCGGGACGTATCCCGGCGGTGCGCCGCCGAACGCGTCGAGCGCCGCCGCGTCGCCCTCCTGGACCACCAGGTCGGCGCGCACCCCGAGCAGCCGCGGCGGAAACCGCGCGTGCGCCTCGGGGGCGTAGCCGAGCCAGCCGTCACCCGCGCGGGCCTTGGGCGTGGGATGGAACGGGTGCCCGGCCACGAGGGCCTGCTCGGAGGCGAGCCACGGGTCGGCGGGCGGGACGGCCCGCGCGCGGGCGGCCAGGATCGCGGCGACCGCCTCCCGGCCCGCCCGGACCTGGGCGGCGAACTCCTCGTTCCCCCCGTCCAGGTCCCGTTCGACCAGCGCGACGAGCGAAGGCAGGTCCAGGGGACGCCAGCGCCCCTCCGACAGGTGCTCGGGCGGCCCGTCGAAGCGCAGCGCGATGCCGCCGCGGACGCGTACGCGCACCGGCGTCCCGGCCACGCGGAGCGTCAGGTGCGGCCCGGCGGCGCGGACGTGGCCGCGGGGGCCGCCGATCTCACGCAGCCAGCAGCGCAGCAGCGCCCCGAGCGCCGCCTCCTCGGCGGGGGCGGCGTGCGGGTCGAGGAGAAGGCGGTCCACGGCTCACGCACTCCTCAGATAGTTGGGGCCGGTCGTGCCGTAGAACTTGTTGATGTCCCTGGCGCCGGTGCGCTCCTTGGCCACGAGCGTCCCGGCGACCACCATCGACTTGCCGGTGAGCCGGGCGGCCTCCAGCGTGCGGGCCCGCAGCAGGCGGGCCGCCGGGTCGTCCCCATACGGCTCGAGCGCGGCGATCAGCGCCCGCCGGACGAGCGCGGCGGCCGAGCCCGGCAGCGCGCCGTGGGCCACGGCCATGGCCGCCAGATGCAGGGTGATCGTCACGAAGACGTCGGCCAGCGCGTAGGGGTCGTCGGTCAGCATGCGCTCGTCGCCGAAGCCCGGTACGCCGATCCCGGCCGCGCGCAGCCGCCGGGGCGAGGCCAGCAGCCCGTCGTCGTCCTTCACCAGCAGCCGCATGGGCCCGTCGCCGAACAGCAGCGCCAGGTTCTGCTGGTGGGCCTCCAGCGCGACGCCGTACCGGACGAACAGCGCGACGTTCCACTCCAGCAGCGCCGCGAGGTAGTCGCGCAGCAACGCCTCCGGGTCGCCGCCGAAGTGGCGCTCGGCCACCTCGTGCAGGACCAGCCGCCCGTCCTCGCCGGGCAGCGGCGCGAGCAGGGCCGCGACCGGCACGATCTCCCCTTCGGGCAGGTCGCGGACGAGCCAGCCCAGGTATTCGTGCCCGGCGTGCCCGTAGGTCTGCTCGCCCGCGAGCGTGACACGCAGGCCGGGCTCCCGCGCGAGGATCTCCCGCAGCAGCGACTCGGCCAGCGCGCCGTCCCGCAGCGTGCCCGGTTTGATCGACCTGCGGTTGCGCAGGCCGAGCGTGCTGGCCGGGAGCGGCACCTTGAGATGGACGCGCTCGCCGACCTCCACGGTCCGGGTCGACAGGGTCGGCCGTACGACAAGATAGGGCTCGGGCGCGGGCACCAGCCCGGGAAGCGCGGCCACCAGATGCCCCGCCAGCGGGTGCACGGGGAAGAGCACGTGGGTGCGGGCCAGATCGGACGGCAGTCCCACCGCGCCCGGCGCCGGCCACCACGCGGGCAGCTCCGGCCGGGAGAGCGTCACCCGCTCACGCGGCACCGCCGCCCACCGCATCGCGAACTCCGGGGCGAACTCCGGCGCGTACGCCGGCAGGTCGGCGGCGCGGATGCCGAGCCGGCAGCGGGCCGTCGGGTAGAGCGGGTGGTCCACGGCGGCGGCCAGCGACTCGTAGCGGATGAGGCCGTGCCGCCCGCGCAGCCGCCGGGCCACCTCGCCGCGCCGCCGGTGGTGGGCCTCCAGCGCCGCGAGCGCCTCCCGGCACTCCCGCTCGAAGGCGGCGACCCCCTCGGCGTCGGCCGGGTGGGCCACCGCCCGCAGTGTCTCCAGCACCTCCGCCAGGCGCAGGCGTTCGTACGGCGCCGCCGCGAAGTCCTGGAACGGGCTGCCCGCGGCGAGCCCGACCCGCCGCCCCGAGGCGAGGACGATCGCGACCCCGTCCTTGTCGCGGGTGACCCTGGCGGAGATCCCGGCGTAGTCCTCCCGCAGCAGGGCGTTCAGCACCCGCGCGGCCAGGTAGTGCTCCCGGTCCGTGGACTCCCGGCGAGCGGGGGCCGCCGGGATCATCCGAGCACCCAAGGGTGCTCCTTCCCGAAGGTGTCGATGGCGGCGTCGACGCTCGCGCGATCGGCGCCGAGGGCGCGGACCAGGCCGAGGTAGTCGCGGTTCGTGCCGGTCACCTCGACATGGTCGCCGACGGCGCGTAGCGCCCGGTGCCACAGCCGCACGCCGTCCTCCGTCTCCGGGAGGGACAGGTCGGCGGGCGCGGCGGTGACCGTGCCGGACCGCTCGGCCACGATGCTGACCACGGATCCGTACGCCGCGCGCAGGCCGCCGAAGTCGAACGCCGACAGCGGCTCGCCCGCGTGGATGCGCAGGATCCACTGGTGCAGGGGCACGTCCAGCAGGTCCGCGAGCAGGAAGTCGCAGTTGTCGCCGATCAGCCGATAGTTGATCTCGATGATGCGGGGGCCGTCGCGGGTGACGGCGTACTCGGTGTGGCACACCCCGAAGCCGACCCCCGCCGCGTCGAGCGCCGCGCTCAGGTGGGGCAGGTGGTCCGGGTCCGGGGGCCGCCAGTCCAGGCGCTCCTCCACGAAGTGCGGAAGCGGGCCGAGTGTGGTGGCGAACCCGCCCAGAACCCGCCGCCGGCCGCCGTCGCCGAGCGTCTCCAGCGTGCGGAGCGGGCCGTCCAGGAACTCCTCGGCGACCAGCAGCTCCCCCGGCCGCCGTTCCCCGATCTCCGCGACGGCCGCGGCCAGCGCGTCCGGGCCGTCCACCAGCACGACGTCCTCGCTGGCCACGCCGAGCGCGGGCTTCACCACGACCGGGTACGGCAGGTCGTCCGGCACCGGCCCGCCGGGCGGCAGTCGTACGGACCTGACCGGTTCGACGGCGGCGAGGGCGCGGCGGGTCAGGGCCTTGTTCTTCGCGGTGACGCAGGCCCGCCAGTCCTTGCCGGGCAGGCCGAAATACTCGGCGGCCAGCGCCGTGGCGGCCTGGAGGTGGTCGGAGTTGGAGAAGATCACGTCGGGCCGGTGATGGGCGGCCACCGCGTCGATCACGGCCCGGGGATCGCGGACGTCGGCCGCCACGACGTCGTGACCCGGATACCGATCAGGCTGGTCGGTGAGTATCGTCACATCCCAGCCCAGCTCGGCCGCGGCGGGAAGGAATCCGCCGGTCACCGAATCGGTCGGGTTGAGCGTGGTGAGGTACAGCCGCACCGGCCCTCCATAGGTAAGGCTAACCTAAGTGACTGAATCCTAGTCCCGTGACCGCCGAGATTCGCCGGAACGCGGCGAAGTCCCGGCGGTGCGTCCGTACGGCGCGGCCGCGGGTGAAAACCGCTGGTGGGGCGGCGGAGCGGAGATCGCGCATGGCCCCGGCGTCGATGGTCTCGCCTCGGGACGGGCAAGAACGGGGAGATTGCCGGAGCGGCGGTGGTGGAAGGATGACGGCGTGGACATCGCGGACGGACTGCTCGGCCCCCTGCTCCTGGCGAGGAGCGCCATCGACCGCTCGGCGGCCCTGCGCAGCGACGAGGAATGGCTGCGGCGGGCGTGGGAGGCGGAGAAGACGAGAGTCCTCCTCGTCCACGACGGCCGCACGCTGATCCGGCGCTTCACCGACGGCGCGGCCCTGATGCTCATCTCGCCCGCCGAGGCCCCGGAGGGCACCCGTTATCTGCTGGGCGTGGACGAGGACGGCGTGGCGTACTTCGCGGTCAACGCGCCGCTGCCCGAGCCGCTCCTGGGCGCCGGCGACGCGGCGGGCCTCAGGGAGGCCGCGGTGCTGCTGGACGACCGTGACGCCGGGCTGCTCGTCTACGCGGTGGCCCTGGAGGCGTGGCACGCCGGCCACGAGTACTGTCCCAGGTGCGGCAGCCGTACGGAGATCGCCGCGTCGGGCCACATGCGGGTGTGCCCGCGGGACGGCAGCCAGCACTTCCCCCGCGTGGACCCCGCGGTGATCATGCTGGTGCACGACGACGAGGGCCGTGCCCTGCTGGCCCGCGGCCCCGGATGGCCCGAGGGCCGCATGTCGGTGCTCGCCGGGTTCGTCGAGCCGGGGGAGTCGCTTGAGCACGCGGTGATCCGGGAGGTGCTCGAGGAGGTCGGTGTCGCCGTCACCGCCCCCCGTTATCTCGGCAGCCAGCCGTGGCCGTTCCCGCGCAGCCTGATGCTCGGGTTCTTCGCCCGCGCCGTCAGCACCGACCTGCGCCCCGACCGGGAGGAGATCGTCGAGGCCCGCTGGCTGTCCAGGGAGGAGCTGGAGACCCAGGTGCGCTCGGGCGAGCTGGTGCTGCCCGGCCAGGTCTCGATCGCCAGGCGGCTGATCGAGACCTGGTACGGCGCACCGATCCCCGATACCGAGTGGTGAGTCAGCAGGCGCCCGCGAGGTGCCGCTTCACCTCGGCGACCGAGGGGTTGGTCATGGTGTGGCAGTCGGCGACCACCGTCGGAACGACCTGGTTGCCGTTGTTCACGCTCGCGACGAACTCGGCGGCGTCCGGGTGGCGCTCGATGTCGACCTCCTCGAAGGCGATGCCCTCCCGGGTGAGCTGGCTCTTCAGCCGCTTGCAGGGGCCACACCAGCTCGTGGTGTAAACCGTCAGCGCCATCTGTCGTCCCTTCCGTGCGCATCGATGTTGCCGAGAGCAGTCATGGCAACATCGCGAGCGTGCCGGGTGTTCCCGCGCTACCTGGCGACGTGCTTCAGCCGGGCGGCGATCCAGGCCTGGATGGTCTCGGCGACCCCCGGCTCCCGGTACAGCGCGGAGCTGTGCCGGCTGCCGGCCATCGTCTTCACGGTCATGCGGACGCCCACGAGCTCCAGCGCCTCCTTGAGCAGCTCGCTCTCGTACGGCGGGACGAACTCCTCGGCCGAGTGGAAGGTGAGCATGGGCGGGTCGCCCGGCGAGGCGTGGAACGGCACCTCCATGCTCGACCAGATGCGCGGGCACTTGGCGGGCGTGCATCCGCCGGCCAGCTTGATCGCCGCCTGGCGGAGCCTCTGCTGTTCTTTGGTGCCGAAGACGGTGCCGTCCTCGAACGCCGACAGCGGGGAGACGGGCGGGGAGAGCGCGACGACGCCGCGCAGGCCCGGATGCCGGTCCCCGTACGTGCCGACGGCGGCGGCGATGTGGCCGCCGGCGGAGAAACCGAGCAGCACGTAGCGGTTCGGGTCGGTGTTGAACATCGCCGCGTGCTTGCGCACCACGCCGATGGCGGTCATCACGTCGGTGCGCTGGGCCGGCCAGGCCGCGTCGCCCGACAGCCGGTAGTCGACGTTCACGACGGTGTAGCCGAGCTCGGCGTAGCTGCGGCTGATCGAGTTCAGGGACTTCTTGTCGCCCCCGGACCACCAGCCGCCGTGGATGATGAACACGGCCGGGCGCCGCGGGCCGGTGGGGTGCCACCACACGTCCATGGTCTGCCGTACATGGGAACCGTAGGCGTACGTGCGGGCCAGCAGGTCGGGCGGCGTGGGGGAACCGGCCGAGTTCGGCGAGGGCGACGGGCTCGCCGTGGGGGCGGGGGACGCGGCGGCCGGGGAGCGCAGAGCGGAGGGATGAT
>JADGHC010000678.1 GCA_019689655.1 Microbispora sp. | reverse complement strand
CGGCATGGGCTGCGCCGGCGCCGCCCCCATCAGCCGGGCGTAGTCGGCATGCTCGGGCCCGATGGCGGCGGCGATGACGTTGCGGCCCGGGCCGCGCGGATCGTCGCGGTCCTTCTCAAGCCCGATGCGGGCGACGAACTCCATCCCGTTGAGGTCGCCGTAGCCGCGGATGGTGCGCGCGGCGCGGGCGCGGTCGGAGCTGTCCTTCGCGGCGATGCCGCGCGCGCTCTCCAGGATCCCGCGGATCAGGGCGCGACCGCGGTTGCCGTATGGGTCGTCCGCCCCCTGCGCGCCCTTCCCGCGCAGGCCGATGCGCGTGAAGACGCGGCGCCGCGCATGCGGCCCCTCCAGGATCACCGCCTCGGTGTTGAGGTACTGCGCCTCGCTGGTGCGGCTCTGCGTCACCCAGCCCTCCGGGCCGACGCCGCCGGGCCGGATGGTGAGGCGGACCTTCGCCAGCGTGCCGGCGGGAATGGGCTCGAAGGCGTCCTGCTGCGCCTCGGCGCCGTTGAAGTCGTGCGTGAAGCTGCCGGACATGGCTCAGCCCTCCTGCGCCGTCGTGCTGGTGGTGGGGGTCGCGGGCGCCGCCGCGGGCAGTCCGACCTGCAACTGCGCCGCGGGCGGCGATGCGAGCGGACGGCGGATCTTCTCCATCAGCCGGCCGAGATGCGGCTCCTCGATCGTGGCGAGGCGGCCGCTGCGGTCCTTCGCCGGGTAGCCGAAGGGATTGAGCGTGGTGCAGACGAAGGCGCGATACGGCGCCTCCTTCTCGCGCGGGATCTCGGCCAGGGTGATCACCTCATCGACGATGCCGGGCAGCTCGAGGCCGGTCTTGCTGCCCTCGATCTGCAGCGAGAAGTAGGGGCGGTTGAAGTCGTCGAGCTGCTTGTTGAGCAGGCCGACCAGCCAGACGTTCTTGTCCGGCGTGTGCTGGAGGTGCGTCAGCCAGCCGATCATCTCCTGGCCGAGCAGGCCGTAGGCGCCGCGCAGGTCGGGCTTGCCGCTGCGGTCGGAGACCGCCTGCGGCTGCCCTTTGCACCACTGCAGGCACAGGCGCGAGGCGACGGTGATGCTGTCGACGAAGATGGTGTCGTACTTCGCCAGCTGCTCGGGGGTGCCGAAGGCGGCGCAGACGCGCTGATAATGCGTCGCGTCATACGGCTGGTCCGGCCGCATCGCCGGGTTCGGCCCGCCGATCCAGCAGGCGAGGTCGCGCGCCATCTCCCAGCTGCGCACGCGGACCTCGTCGCCGGGCCAGCCCTGCACGGCGAGCTCGCCGGCCTCGAGGTTGACGAACAGCGTGCGGGCCGCGTCCAGCGTCCACAGCTGCGAGGTCTTGCCGATGCCGGAGATGCCGGTCAGCACGCCCTTGATGCCGCGCCGCTCGGCCAGGCGCTCATCGGCGGTGATGATCCGGAAGCCGCCCGGCGGCCGGCTGTCGAAGGACGCGCTCACTTGCGGCGCTCCTCGAAGCGGACGGCGGCCTCCACGGCCAGGTCCGCGCCGCGGGCACCGGCGCGGCGCGCGCGGTCGTGCAGCTGCTTCAGCGCGGTGACGCGGCGGAAGATCGCGTCCGCCTCGTCGCCGAGCACCTGGATGGCGAAGGCGACGTCGTCCACCGTCGCGTCGGTGACCGCCTTGCTGAGCGGCTGGCCGTACTCGCCGAGCTCGCCGGTGCGGAAGCTGTCCGGCAGGTCGGCCAGTGCGTAGGAGGACTCGCGGAGCCGCTGCAGCGGCGTCGTGGTCTTGAACATGGGAGCTCGACTCCTTCGTCGTCGCGCTCCTGGTCCGTCGATGGAGGTGCTGCCGGGCCCCGACGCGGCGGAGCAGACCGTCCCGGTGTTTCCGCCTCGCGGCGGTGTTGCATTCCCAGGAAGACCCGGCAGGAAAGCCGGGCGCGGTCAGGCGGCGTTGCGGGCGTCGGAAACGGCGGAGCTGGAGGTGCGCAGCTGCGCCGCCTCGTACGCCTCGATGTCCTCGAGGCGATAGGCGACGCGGCCGCCGATCTTGAGGAAGCGCGGCCCCTGGCCGAGCCAGCGCCAGCGCTCCAGCGTGCGCGGGCTGATATTCCAGCGGCGAGCCAGATCGGCCTGGTGCAGATGCCTGACGGACATGGCGACTTCCCTCGAAGACCTGCGGGGAAGGTCGCGCCGAGGCAGGCAGAAAACCGAGCCGGCGATCGGCAGAAGAAGCGGCAGAAATTCGGTTAGGGCTCGAACCCCCAGAGGCCCCCGTCGCTCTTCAGGAACGGCGCCAGCCGTGACCACTTCGCCTTGCCGAAGAAGGTCTGCAGGCTGTGGTGGTGGGTCAGGTCCCGTGCGCGGAGGCGGGTGCCCGCATAGAAGGCGTCGACCAGTTTCCGTATGGCCTCCTTCTGCGCTTCACTCCGGAAAAGGATTGGGTCGCCATCGTTGATCGAGAGCTTGGTGCCGTCAGGGGACAGGACCAGCGGCCCCGCCGCAACTGGCGGCACTCCCCGAAGCCGGGCGTCGAGGATGTCGGGGCTGACGGCGAGACGGTCCGGAGCGGCGAGTACGTCGTGCAGGGCCACCACGACGGCCCCCGGAATGGCGACGTTGGTCAGGCGGGCCGGGCGCGTGCTCGTGAGGATCACCCGCTGGCGGGTGTTTGGTCGGGCTCGAGCTGCTTCGGCGACCTGCCGATTGACCGCGGGATCGCCGAGGCGGCGTGTGAACCAAAGCGGGTCGCGCTCGCGACGACGCCCAATACGCACATCGCCGAGCTCCCACAGCAATCCATCGACGAGGGGAAAGGCTGGCCGATTGCGCGGCCGGTCCAGGCGTTCGGCAACGGCATCGAGGACCACGTCGATATCGACGCGGTGCCGCACCAACCGTTCCCGAGGCACAGCCACCGGCCCCACGGCGGGACTGAAATAGGCGAACCCCCCAGCCGCTTCGGACCAGATGAGCGAAACCGGCGTGTCCTCGTGATCGGCCAGGGATGCGCTGACCGCTTCATGGTCATGCGGCACGAGCAGGCCGGCCGCCTTCAGCAGCGCCGCGGCTCGGGGGCCTAGCTCTGCCGCAGCGCCGGACAACAGC
>JADGHC010000677.1 GCA_019689655.1 Microbispora sp. | reverse complement strand
CGGCATGGGCTGCGCCGGCGCCGCCCCCATCAGCCGGGCGTAGTCGGCATGCTCGGGCCCGATGGCGGCGGCGATGACGTTGCGGCCCGGGCCGCGCGGGTCGTCGCGGTCCTTCTCAAGCCCGATGCGGGCGAGGAACTCCATCCCGTTCAGGTCGCCGTAGCCGCGGATGGTGCGCGCGGCGCGGGCGCGGTCGGAGCTGTCCTTCGAGGCGATGCCGCGCGCGCTCTCCAGGATCCCCCGGATCAGCGCGCGGCCGCGGTTGCCGTATGGGTCGTCCGCCCCCTGCGCGCCCTTCCCGCGCAGCCCGATGCGCGTGTAGATCCGGCGCTTGGCGTGCGGCCCCTCCAGGATCACCGCCTCGGTGTTGAGGTACTGCGCGTCGCTGGTGCGGCTCTGCGTGACCCAGCCCTCCGGGCCGACGCCGCCGGGCCGGATGGTGAGGCGGACCTTCGCCAGCGTGCCGGCGGGGATCGGCTCGAAGGCGTCCTGCTGCGCCTCGGCGCCGTTGAAGTCGTGCGTGAAGCTGCCGGACATGGCTCAGCCCTCCTGCGCCGTCGTGCTGATGGTGGGGGTCGCGGGCGCCGCCGCGGGCAGTGCGACCTGGAACTGCGCCGCGGGCGGCGATGCGAGCGGACGGCGGATCTTCTCCATCAGCCGGCCGAGATGCGGCTCCTCGATCGTGGCGAGGCGGCCGCTGCGGTCCTTCGCCGGGTAGCCGAAGGGATTGAGCGTGGTGCAGACGAAGGCGCGGTACGGCCGGCCGTCCTCGGTGCGCAGCTCCGCCATGGTGATCAGCTCGTCGACCACGCCGGGCAACTCGAGCCCCGTCTTGGTGCCCTCGATCTGCAGCGCGAAGAACGGCCGGTTGAAGTCGTCGAGCCTCTTGTCGAGGATGCCGACCAGCCAGACGTTCTTGTCCGGCGTGTGCTGCAGGTGCGTCAGCCAGCCGATCATCTCCTGGCCGAGCAGGCCGTAGGCGCCGCGCAGGTCGGGCTTGCCGCTGCGGTCGGAGACCGCCTGCGGCTGGCCCTTGCACCACTGCAGGCAGAGCCGCGAGGCGACGGTGATCGAGTCCACGAAGACCGTCCGGTACTTCGCGAGCTGCGCGGGGCTGCCGAAGGCCTCGCAGACGCGGGCGTAGTGCGCCGCGCCGTAGGGCTGGTCGTCGCGCATCGCGGGGTTGGGCCCGCCGATCCAGCAGGCGAGGTCGCGGGCGAGGTCCCAGTCCCGCACGCGGACCTCGTCCCCGGGCCAGCCGGCGACCGCGAGCTCGCCCGCCTCGAGGTTCACGAAGAGCGTGCTGGCCGCGTCCAGCGTCCAGAGCTGGCTGGTCTTGCCGATGCCGGAGGCGCCGGCGAGGACGCCCTTGATGCCGCGGCGCTCCGCCAGCCGCTCGTCGGCGCCGATGATGCGCAGCCGGCCCGGTCGCGTCTGGGTGAAGGGCGCGCTCACTTGCGGCGCTCCTCGAAGCGGACGGCGGCCTCCACGGCGAGATCCGCGCCGCGGGCACCGGCGCGGCGCGCGCGGTCGTGCAGCTGCTTCAGCGCGGTGACGCGGCGGTAGATGGCATCCGCCTCGTCGCCGAGCGCCTGGATGGCGAAGGCGACGTCGTCGACCGTCGCCGCGCTCAGCGCCTTGGCGATCGGCTGGCCGAACTCGCCGATGTCGCCCGTGCGGATGCTGTCCGGCAGCTCGGCCAGGGCGTAGGAGGACTCGCGGAGCCGCTGCAGCGGCGTCGTGGTCTTGAACATGGAAGCGTGACTCCCTCGTCGTCGCGCTCCCGTTCCGTCGATGAAGGCGCTGCCGGGCCCCGACGCGGCGGAGCAGACCGTCCCGGTGTTTCCGCCTCGCGGCGGTGTTGCATTCCCGGGAAGACCCGGCAGGAAGGCCGGGCGCGATCAGGCGGCGTTGCGGGCGTCGGAGACGGCGGCGCTGGAGGTGCGCAGCTGCGCCGCCTCGAACGCCTCGATGTCCTCGAGGCGATAGGCGACGCGGCCGCCGATCTTCAGGAAGCGCGGGCCCTGGCCGAGCCAGCGCCAGCGCTCCAGCGTGCGCGGGCTGATGTTCCAGCGGCGGGCCAGATCGGCCTGGTGCAGGTGCCTGACGGACATGGCGACTTCCCTCGAACGACTGCGGGGAAGGTCGGTCCGAGGCAGGGAGAAGAACGAGCCGGCGACCGGGAGAAGAACCGGGAGAAAACCAGCTACAGCTCGAAGCCCCAGAGGTGGTTGACGGCGTTGATGTGGGGCCTGAGCAGCGCCCACCTCTTTCCGCCGAACAGGCGGGCGAGGCTGCCGTGGTCGGTCAGCTCGCCGATCGGCAGCCGCTCCCCGCGATGGAAGGCCTCCACGAGCTTGCGGATGGCGGCGATCTGCGCGTCCGACTTGAAGGCGATCGGCGGGTGGCCGTGGATGCGGAGCTGCCGGCCGTCGGGGGACAGGACGAGAGGGCGGCCGTCCTCATCGGCGGGCGCGCCGCGGAGTCGGGCGTCGAGGATGTCGGGGCTGACGGCGAGGCGCTCCGGGGCGTCGAGGACGTCGCGCAGCGCCACCACGACGGCCCCTGGAATGGTGACGTCGGTCAGGCGGGCAGGCCGCGTGCTGGTGAGGACCACGCGCAGCCGGTTGTGCGGTCGTGCGCGCGCCGCGTCGGCCACCTGCCGCCGCACGGCGGGATCGCCGAGGCGCCGCGCGAACCAGAGCGGCACGCGCGCGGGGCGCCGGCCGAGGCGCACATCGCCGAGCTCCCACAGCAATCCATCGACGAGGGGAAAGGCTGGCCGGCTGCTCGGGCGGTCCAGCTTCTCGGCCACCGCATTGAGCACCGCGTCGATATCGACGCGGTGCCGCACCAACCGCTCCCGAGGCACAGCCACCGGCCCCACCGCGGGACTGAAATAGGCGAACCCCCCAGCCGCTTCGGACCAGATGAGCGAAACCGGCGTGTCCTCGTGATCGGCCAGGGACGCGCTGACCGCTTCATGGTCATGCGGCACGAGCAGGCCGGCCGCCTTCAGCAGCGCCGCGGCTCGGGGGCCTAGCTCTGCCGCAGCGCCGGACAACAGC
>JADGHC010000676.1 GCA_019689655.1 Microbispora sp. | reverse complement strand
CGGCCGCGTTGATCGCGGCCCGGCGCATGCTCGCGGTACGCAACGGTCCGAGCGGTCGCGGGTAAAGTGCCTGTCCACATGAGATCGTGATTCGGGCCCAGGAATAACAGTATGCGAGGAAGCACCATTCCGTGCTCTCCGGCGTCCTCCGCGCCGGGCGGGGGCATCGAGGAGGCATCCGTGCCGCCGTGCTCCGTTCCCGCTCCGCCCCGCCGAAGCCGGACACGGACTCCCTGTCCGGGCCTACCGCAAGGGCTGCACCGCGCTGCCTTGCTGCTCGCGATCCTCATGGTCCTGGCGGTCCCATGCACCAGGGCCTCGGCAGCCGTTCCCGCCGGTGTGTGGCTCATCGACGGGAAGGCGGCCGTGCAGATCTTCGACTGCACCGGTCAATTGTGCGGCCGGATCCTCTGGCTGCTAACGCCGCGCGATCCTCAGGGGCGGCTGAATCGCGACAGGAACAACCCCGACCCGGCGCTGCGGCAGCGCCCGCTGTGCGGCCTGACCGTTCTCTGGGGCCTGCGCCCCGCCGGCCCCGACCGCTGGGGAGGCGGCTGGTTCTATAACCCGGACGACGGGAAGACGTACCGGGTCTCGGCGGAACTCCGATCCGCCGACCTGATCGTGGCGCGGATCTATGTGGGGATCCCGCTCTTCGGCGAGACGAAGACCCTGGTCCGGGTCGCGCACGGCACATCGGCGGGATGGTGCTGAGCAGGAAAGGCGGGCCCGCGGCGCGAAGGCGGCGCGACCGGCGCCAGCGGAACGGCCCCGCTCTGGGTCAGCCCATGTCCCCGCCGTCGGAGGCCGTCGGCGACGACGGGATCGCCAGGGCTCCGGGCCGGAGAGCCACCGCGCGCGGCTGCGCCGCTTCGGGGAGGCACCACGCCGCCCGAAGGGCGGGAAGGACGGAAGGACGATGGTAGGCACCCCGGCCGGACCTGCATCCGTCCGGCGGCCTTTCGCGGCGACGAAGCGGCGGCACCGTTACAGCGCCAGTGCCTCGGCCTCCCAGGGGCCGCGGGCGAAGTGGACCACCTCGAAGGCCCCGTCGTCAGCCCAGAGGACGCTCAGCACCTTCGCGCCGGTGTGCCACACGTCGAGCCCGTAGGGCAGGTCCGGCCTCGTGCGCTGATGCTCGAGGGCATGCCGGTAGCCCGGGGACGACGCCTCGCCCGGCGACAGGTCGTTGAACGGGGTCCAGTGCTCGACGGTCCAGGCTGCCGTCCGCAGCGCGACCAGCCTGACTGCGCCGCTCTGGACCTCTAGGATGCCGCGTTCGCGGACGAGCGGCAGGAGGTGGTCGCGGAGCGCCAACGCCGGGCCGTCGCCGGAAGACACGAGCCTCAGGGTCATGCACCCCTCCACCAGGGTGTTGTCATCGGATCGGCTGACCATGCCGGAGCCAACGCCCGGGCACCCCACCTGCTTCCTTCACCCCTTCGCAAGCGGAATCTGCCCCTGTCCGCGGCCATCCTGCCTGGCCCCGGCCGTCCGATGCCCTCACAGGCCGTCTGCGACGGCGAGACGATCGCCGCCGCCGCGGGCCAGCCAGGCCAGCAGCGCGAGGCCGCCCGCCGCCGAGAGGACGGACGCGCCCAGGATGCCCAGCTTGGCGGCGTCGAGCAGCGCGCCCTGGAACGCCAGGCCGGCGATGAACAGCGCCATGGTGAAGCCGATGCCGGCGAGCATGCCGCCCCCGGCCAGTGCGCCCCAGCCGAGCTCTGCCGGTCGCGCCGCTAAGCCCGAGCGCACCGCCAGCCAGGCGAAGCCCACGACGCCGGCCGGCTTGCCGAGCACGAAGCCCGCCACCACGGCCAGGGCGACGGGGTCCGTGAGCGCGTCGAGGGAGAGCGGCACCCCGGCGTTGGCCAGGGCGAACAGCGGCATGACACCGAAGGCGACCCAGGGGTGCAGCGCGGCCTCGAACCGCTCGACCGGGGACAGCGCCTCCCGTGCCGCCCTCCCGGCCGAACGCAGCGCCCGGCGGCCCTCGGCGTCGCCGCTCCAGCGGTCGCCGCCCGGCGGACGGGCGAGGACCCGTCCCAGGATGGCGCGCAGGCGCCGGTCGCTCACCCAGCCGCGGGTCGGCGTCAGCAGCCCGAGCGCCAAGCCGGTGACGGTGGGGTGAATCCCCGACGCGTCGATGGCGAGCCAGACCAGGACGCCAGCGAGCACGTAGACCGGGACGCTCCGCACGCCGAGCAGCGCCATGCCGCGGACCACGGCAAGGCCGACACTGCCGACCGCGAGCGCGGCCCAGTCAAGCGCGCCGCTGTAGCCGATCGCGACAACCAGGATGGCGCCGAGGTCATCCACCACCGCGAGCGAGAGCAGGAAGACGCGCAGCCCTTGCGGGGCGCGTCGCCCCAGGAGCGCCAAGCAGCCGATGACGAAGGCGGTGTCCGTCGCCATCACCGTGCCCCAGCCACGCTCGCCAGGCTGGCCCAGCTGCAGCGCAAGGTAGAGCGCAGCGGGCGCCAGCATGCCGCCCAGCGCGGCTGCGACGGACAG
The DNA here is from genome assembly GCA_019689655.1 of Microbispora sp. Taxonomy (GTDB): domain Bacteria; phylum Actinomycetota; class Actinomycetes; order Streptosporangiales; family Streptosporangiaceae; genus Microbispora. Next base: position 556 of record JADGHC010000676.1, on the reverse strand, counting down.
CGCGGCGACGCGCGGGTTCCTGAGCTCGCCCAGGACCAGCTCGCGCTTGAGCTCCAGCGAGACGACGAAGAAGAACAGCGCCATCAGGCCGTCGTTGATCCAGTCCCTCGTCGGGTGGACGAGCGCCAGTGGGCCGAGCTGGACGCCGATGGGCGTCTCCCAGGCGGTGAGGAAGCCGTCGGCCAAGGGCGAGTTGGAGAGCGCCAGCGCCGCGGCGACAGCCAGGAGGAGGACCAGGCCGCCGGCGGTCTCGATGCGCAGGAACCGTGCCAGCGGCCCGGTGACCCGGTCGATGGGCTCCCTGGGCAGCCGGCTGAGCCGCGGGTCGTCTTTCTGGTCTCGATCCATCCCTGCCACCCCCGACGACGATCTTCGGGATATGGTGACGCCATCGGACCGCCGCAGCGCGCGGACGGCAGGCGCGGAATTAAGGCGCGCGTGTCGTGGACCGGAGCGCGCATGTCTGCGACCCGATGGGGAGAGGTTGGTCCGTTGCGGCCGCGGGCATGTATGCTCCGACCCGAGATGCTGGCGCGCAGGCCCACTTCCGCCGTGC
>JADGHC010000058.1 GCA_019689655.1 Microbispora sp. | reverse complement strand
TGCGGTATTTCGGGGGTGGCCTTCGCCTCGTCGCCCCACCGCACCGGCGGGCACCCGATGCTCTTCGCCTCCTCGGGGGTGAGGGCCTCGGCCTTGATCCGGGCTTCGAACTCGGGGTCGTCACAGGACAGCGACACGGTGTCGCCCATCGACACGGAGGAGCACAGCACCGACTCCCCCATGAGGTCCGGCTCGCCGGCGAGCCCTCCCAGCAGAAGCACGCCGACGAGCGCCGGCATCGCGACACGCGCCCACCGTGATCTGATCACCGGCGCACTGTATCGATCACGTCCGACAAATCGCAGCTGTTCGCAGGTTCCGGATGATCCATTTATTGGGCCCTTTGCCGGCCGGTAAGCACGAACGTCCGTGGGCCTGGGGAGGCCGGGGTTCGAGGTCCCGGCCTCCCGCAGGTCCGTACGGGCGGAGCCGGCCTACTTCCGGGTGCCGGGCGGCCGCAGCGTCGCCACGACTCCCGCGTGGTCGGACGGCCACAGGCCCGACGGCGTACGGTCCGCCGGCCTGTCTCCGATCACGTCGATGCTCTTGACCCCGAACTCCCCGCGGAACAGGACGAGGTCGATGCGGCGCGTCAGCGACGAGACCGGATTGCGCAGGTCGGGCGCCTGGCAGCAGGTGAAGCCGGGATCTTCGGGCCGCTTGCGCCGCCACGCGTCGGTGAAGCCCTGGCCGAGAAGGAACTGGTAAGTCGCGAACGTCGGATCGTTCGGATCGCCGGCGTTGGCGTTGAAGTCGCCGACCATCACGACGGGCAGGCGCGTGTTCGCCGCACTCGCCACCAGCTCCTGCGCCTGCGCCCGCTGAACGGTGAACGGCGGTGTCGAGTCCAGATGGGTGGTGACGAAACGGAACGTCCGCCCGCAGACGGTGGCGTCCACGGAGATCCAGCCGCGGATGTCGGTGATGGTGCCCGCGGGTGAGTTCACCGCCGAGTTGATCACGTAGGTCTGCACCTGCCGGTTGGACAGTGTGATTTTCCTGGCCGCGTCCGCCCTGGCGATGACCACGTCACGGTAGGTGAGGCGCACGTCGAACCCGAGCGTGCTGGGCGCCTCGATGTCCAAGCCGGGCATGATGCCGACCGTCTCGTAGTGGTGCCCCAGCCGGTCGAGCTCGGCCAGAAGGGCCTTCAACTGGTCCGACTGCACGTTCTCCGCCGGCCGCGTGCCGGTGCGGATGATGTCGACCTCCTGGAGGCCCACCAGGTCGGGCTGGTTGCGCGCGATCTCGCGGGCGACCGCGGCCGCACGTTCGGCAGGCTCGCTCGCGATGATGTTTTGGTAGACGGTCGTGACCGCGGCGACGAACTGCGCGGCCGTCTGCGCGGCGATCAGCGGCGCGAAGCTGCTCCCCACGTACATGTTCTGCGTCATGACGCGGATGTCGGGATCGCAGGGAACCGCGACCGGCTCCTTCTTGGGACTCTTGGCGCCCTGAGCCCGCGCCTGATTCGATCGCCCGCTGACGTGCTGCTTGGACTTCTGTACCGGTGAATTCCGGGTGTGGGAATCTGTCTGTTGGGTGCTCGACGTAATCGTGCGCGAATGGGTGAATTGCCGGTTGTCCGGCAGCGCCCTCGATTGCGTCGTGCCCTGCTGGACCGGTGACAGGACGGTGGTGAAATCGCGCAGCAGCCGCTGGGTCTGGTCCTGGCCGCCGTGCTGCCGCTGCCGTTGATGGTTTCTGTTCTTGTTCTTGCTCTTGTTCCTGTCCGGGTGCGGCGAGGAGAGGCCGGCGGCGGCGTGATCGGGCAGGCTTTCCGCCGCCACGGGAGCGGTCGTGCCGTCCGCCGCGGCCTGGGCGACGGGACCGCCGGTCAGCAGTGCGCCGACCGCGAAAAGCGCGACAAGGCTCATTCTTCTGGGCAATTGAGCTCTCCTATGCACGGGTTCCCCGACATTTCTCCACTAATCGCGAATGTCGGTATTCGTTACCCGTCATAAATCGTTCCGTGCCGCCTTGACTTTCCTCTTCGCTCACCGTGTAAACGGTCTTCGCATTTTCTTTCGATTACCTTGGGTGCGTATGTAGCGTCGGTGGGCCGGGGCCCCTTCTCGTGTGCTCTTTTCCTCCTGGTTTGATGAGGTGTCGGGTCGATATCGGGAGGTCGGTGTGGAGACGGCGGAGTGGTACCGGTACTTCGCGGAGCGGGAGGTCAGGGAGCGCAGCCCCGTCTACGAGGCGCTCGCGCTCGGGATCGCCGCGGACTCCGAGATGATCGAACTGATCGACGGCCTGCCGCGGCCGAAGCGGCAGCCCAACCTGCTGCTCGCGGCGGTGCGGTTCCTCGGCGGGCCGTACGACGAGTTCGGCCGGTTCCGGGAGTGGACCGTGCGCCACTGGGCCGAGGTGCGGGAGACGATGCTCGCCCGGCGGACGCAGACCAACGAGGCGGGCCGGTGCGCGAGCCTGCTGCCCCTGCTGGCGGCGCTGCCGCAGCCGCTGGCCCTGGTGGAGGTGGGCGCGTCGGCCGGGTTGTGCCTCTACCCCGACCGCTACCGCTACCGGTACGACGACGGGCCGGAGATCGGGCCGGCCGGGAGCCCGGTCCTGCTCACCTGCCGGACGAACGGCAAGGTGCCGGTGCCGCGGCGCCTCCCCGAGGTGGTGTGGCGGGCCGGAATCGACCTCGATCCGATCGACGTACGCGACGACCAGGCGGTGCGCTGGCTGGAGTGCCTGGTATGGCCGGGCCAGGAGGACCGGCTGGCACGGCTGCGCGGGGCGGTGCGGATGGCCAGGCAGGACCCGCCGCGCCTGGTGCGGGGGGACGCCGGGGCGGCCCTGCCCGATCTCGTCGCCGCCGCGCCCGCCGGGGCGACGGTCGTCGTCTACCACAGCGCGCTCATGCCGTACCTCGACGCGCGGGCGCGGGACCGCTTCGTAGCGCTCGTACGGAGCCTGCGGGCCGGGGGCCTGCCGGTGCGGTGGATCTCCAATGAGGGCTCGCCCCGGCTGCCCTTCCTGCTCCCGAAGCTGACGGCCGAGCTGCCGGACCGGCGGCTGGCGTTTCTGCCCGCGCTCGACGGGGAGCCGCTCGCGATGGCCGGGCCGCACGGCGAGTGGCTGGAGTGGCTGCCGGAGCCGGCGGGTTCGTGAACCGCCCGGGGCTCGCCGCCGATCGCCGAGCCGGACGTGGGATCCGCACGGCGGGGGGTAAGGACAGACCGGAAGGAGAACGGGATGCCTGACCCTGTGGACATCGAGCGGCTGCGCCAGGTCGTGGAGGAGCTCTTCCGCGACCGCATCCGCGTGACCCGCCGCGACCTGTACTCCGCCGCCGCCGCGGACATCCACGTGCAGGCCGAGACCCTCGCGCTCCTGAACGACATCCCCGAGGGCCCCTACAGCCATCGGGAGATGCTGGAGGCCATCGAGGACGCCGTACGGACCAGGGAGGAGGCGGAGCGGGCGGAGCGGCCGGCCGAGCAGATCACCGCCCTGGAGGACACGGCCGAGGCCGAGCACGCCATCACCGGCGACACCACGCTGGACGCGCTGAGCCAGGGCTCCTCCGGCCCGCCGCCGGACGCGCCGCCGTTCCGGGAACCGGACGAGTGAGACGCCCGGCCACACGAGAAGGAGGAGGGATGACGAGGTGGGATCTCGCCTGACGATGCGGGTGAGGCGCTACCTGCCCGACGGCAACCCGTTACGGAGGGGCACCGATCGCGCCGAGTCCGCGGCCGTCCTGGCCTTCCTGATCCTCACCGTGCTGGGCTTGATCGCGGCGTTCGCCGTGGGCGCCGCCGTCTACCGCGACGGTGTGGCCGAGGAGCGCTCCGGGCGGTGGGTGACGGCCACGGTCACCCGGGACGCGCCGGTGCCCACCTGGGTCGCGGTCGAGGGCACCGCCGCGCGGTTGCGCACCGGCGTCGCCTGGAAGACCTCGGACGGCCAGACCGTGACGGGGCGGGCGCCGGTCCCCTCGGCGGCCAAGGCCGGCACGCCCGTGCGCATCTGGCTGGACGGCGACGGCAGGCCGGGCGACGGGCCGCGCAGCCGCATCGACACGGTGGCGGACGCCGTGGCGTCCGCGGCGGCGACGGCGGCGCTGTCGCTGGCGGTCCTGCTGGCGTGCCTCGCCTTCGTCCGCCGCCGGCTGGATCGCCGCAGGTACGCCATGTGGGACGCCGAGTGGCTCGCGATGAACCGGCGGCGCAAGCCGGAGGACGCGTAGAATCCCCGAGTCCTGGAACTCGCCGCCGTCCCGGCGGGGCCTTGCCGGGCGCCCCGGCGTGGGCGACGATGGCGCCTGAAGAAGCGGAGAGTGAGGGCGCCGTGACCAATCCATGGCTCGCGCTTGAGCCCGGGGCCGACGCGGCGGAACGCACCGGCGAGCTGCGCCGCGCCCACGAGCGCTTTCTGACGGCCGGGGCGATCGATGGACCGGTGCGTTCCCTTGTCGCCGACTCGTGGCGGCGCTCGGCCCGGGCGGTAGACCCCGACGCGCTCGCGCCGCTGGAGCTCACCGACGCCGAACTGGAGGAGTATCGCAACGCGCACCCGCTGGCCCGGGTGCTGCCGCTGTTCCGCGACCTGCTGGGCGGCATCGCCGACGACGGACGGCACCTGCTCGCGGTGTGCGACGCGGCCGGCCGGCTGCTGTGGGTCGAGGGACACCGCGGCGCGCGGGTGCGGGCCGAGCGGATGAACTTCGTCGCCGGGGCCCGGTGGGACGAGTCCCACGCGGGCACCAACGCCCCCGGTGTCGCGATCACCGTCGATCACCCGGTGCAGATCTTCGCGGCCGAGCACTTCGCCGTGCCGGTGCAGCCGTGGACCTGCGCCGCCGCGCCGATCCACGATCCCCACACCGGCCGCCTGCTCGGCGCGGTCGACGTCACCGGCGGCGACAACCTGGCCAGCCCGTACAGCCTGGCCCTCGTACAGGCGGCGGCCCGTGCCGCCGAGGCCCACCTCGCGACCCTTCCCCCTCCGGATCCGGGGCCCGCCGTGACGCTCACGGCCCTGGGCCGGGACGACGCCGTGCTCGGCGAGGGCCCGCGCCGCATCAGGCTCGGCCCCCGGCACAGCGAGATCGTCGTGCTGCTGGCCTGCCATCCCGAGGGTCTGAGCAGCGACCAGCTCAGCATGGAGCTGTACGGCGACCGCATGCTGAACCCGGTCACGCTGCGCGCGGAGCTGTCCCGGCTGCGCCACCGGCTCGGCCCGCTGCTCGATTCCCGCCCGTACCGGCTGCGGGTGCCGGTGCGGGCCGACTTCCAGGAGCTCGCCGAGCACCTGGCCACCGCGGACGCCGACGCCGCGCTGCGCGCCTACCGTGGGCCGCTCCTGCCCGGTTCCGACGCCCCCGGCATCGTCTGGCAGCGCCGCCTCCTGGACGACGGCATACGCGACCTGCTGGTGGCCGGGCGCGACCCCGCGCTGCTCGAACGGTGGACCCGCACGCCGTGGGGGAGGGACGACCTCGTCGCGTGGCAGGCGCTGCTGGACGCGCTGCCCCCCGGATCCCCGGCCCGGGCGCGGGCCGCGCGGCGGGTGCGCGACCTCGACGCGGAGTACGGCCTGCCGACCGGGTGAGGTCCACATCATTTAAGGGGGATTTGACCCTTTTACGACGGTGCGTGTGACCTCGCCGGCTGGAGGCTGTGTGCGACACCGGCGTTCGGGAAACAGGGCCGCAACGTGTCGGCAACGTGCCCGAGATTAACGTCCGGGGCATCAGACCCATACCCGTCCGGGAGGTCCATCTCATGACCCGTTACGCCGCGCCGGGACAGCCGGACGCCCTCATGGCGTACGAGCAGCGCTACGACCACTGGATCGGCGGCGAGTACGTCCCTCCGCAGCGGGGGCAGTACTTCGAGAACCCCACTCCGGTGACCGGTCAGGTCTTCACCGAGGTCGCGCGGGGCACGGCCGAGGACGTCGAGCGTGCGCTGGACGCCGCGCACGGCGCCGCCCCCGCTTGGGGCCGTACGTCCCCGGCCGAGCGGGCGAACATCCTCAACCGGATCGCCGACCGCATGGAGCAGAACCTGGAGCGGCTCGCGGTCGCCGAGACCTGGGAGAACGGCAAGCCGATCCGGGAGGCGCTGGCCGCCGACATCCCGCTGGCCATCGACCACTTCCGCTACTTCGCCGGCGCGATCAGGGCCCAGGAGGGCAGCCTGTCGGAGATCGACGAGAACACGGTCGCCTACCACTTCCACGAGCCGCTCGGCGTCGTCGCCCAGATCATCCCGTGGAACTTCCCGCTCCTGATGGCCGCCTGGAAGCTCGCGCCCGCGCTGGCCGCCGGGAACGCGGTCGTCATCAAGCCGGCCGAGCAGACCCCGGCCTCGATCCACTACTGGATGAGCCTGGTGGCCGACCTCATCCCGCCGGGCGTGGTCAACATCGTCAACGGGTTCGGCGTCGAGGCGGGCAAGCCGCTGGCCTCCAGCCCGCGGGTCGCGAAGGTGGCGTTCACCGGCGAGACCACCACCGGGCGGCTGATCATGCAGTACGCCAGCGAGAACATCAAGCCGGTCACGCTGGAGCTCGGCGGCAAGAGCCCGAACATCTTCTTCGACGACGTGTCCTCCGCCGACGACGAGTTCTACGAGAAGGCGCTCGAGGGCTTCACGATGTTCGCGCTCAACCAGGGGGAGGTGTGCACCTGCCCCTCCCGGGCGCTCATCCAGCAGGGCCACTATCAGAGCTTCCTGGAGGCCGCGGTCGCGCGTACCGAGAAGATCGTCCAGGGTCACCCGCTGGACACGACGACCATGGTCGGCGCCCAGGCGTCCAACGACCAGCTCGAGAAGATCCTTTCGTACCTCGACATCGGCCGGCAGGAGGGCGCCAAGGTGCTCACCGGCGGGCAGCGCGCCGATCTCGGCGGCGAGCTGTCGGGCGGCTACTACGTCCAGCCGACGATCTTCGAGGGCTCCAACGACATGCGGGTGTTCCAGGAGGAGATCTTCGGGCCGGTGGTCTCGGTGACCTCGTTCACCGACTTCGACGACGCAATCAAGATCGCCAACGACACCCTGTACGGCCTCGGGGCGGGCGTGTGGACCAGGGACGTCAACAAGGCGTACCGGGCGGGCCGCGCCATCCAGGCCGGGCGGGTGTGGACGAACTGCTACCACGCCTACCCCGCGCACGCCGCCTTCGGCGGATACAAGCAGTCGGGCATCGGCAGGGAGACGCACAAGATGATGCTCGACCACTACCAGCAGACCAAGAACCTGCTGGTCAGCTACTCGCCCAGGAAGCTCGGCCTGTTCTGATGCCCGAGGTGTCCCGCGTGGACCTCACCCCCGCGGCCGCCGACCTCATCCGGCGGCTGCGGGCGGCCCACGGCCCGCTGATGTTCCACCAGTCCGGCGGCTGCTGCGACGGCAGCGCCCCGATGTGCTACCCGGAGGGCGAGTTCCGCACCGGCTCCTCGGACGTGCTGCTCGCCTCGCTGACCGTCGAGGGCGTCGACGAGCCGGTCACGTTCTGGATGTCGGCCAGCCAGTTCGAGCGCTGGCGGCACACCCACCTGACCGTGGACGTCGTCCCCGGCAGGGGCAGCGGCTTCTCCCTGGAGGCGCCCGAGGGCGTGCGTTTCCTGATCCGCTCCCGCCTGCTCACCGACGCCGAACGCGCCGCCCTCGACGGGTGACGTGGGGCGCGGGGCGACCCCGGGGCATCGGCCCCGGGGCCGCTCTTCCGGCTCGACGGGTAGGAATCAGATCTTGCCGGTGCCCGCGTTGGCGAGGACGTTCGCCTTCACCCCGCTGGGGTTGTCCACCGTGTACGGGTACGGGATGGAGGCCACGCTGCCGCCGGTCTGCGGTGTGCCCGAGTTGACCAGGTAGTTGTCGCGGGCGACGATCGACCCGCCCGGCGAGGAGCCCTCGGAGGTGTGGGTGGGCTCGGCGATGTTCTCGAAGTAGTTGCCCTCGACGAGCACGCCGGCGCCGCACGTGGAGGCGATGCCGTAGCTGTAGTCGGTGTAGGACGGGTCCTTGTAGTAGTAGTTGTTGAACACGTGGACCGGGTTGCCGAAGCGCACCCGGGGATTGCGCTGGGCGCAGGTCTGGAACGCGTTGTGGTGGTACGTCACGCGCAGGTGCCCGGAGTCCTCCGAGCTGTTTTTGTCACTGTGGCCGACGAGCGAGCACTTGACGTGGTCGTGCAGCTTGTTCCAGGAGACGGTGACGTAGTCGGAGCCGTGCGTGATGTCCAGCAGGCCGTCGTAGTAGTCGGTGCCGTGGCTGGTGTCGCTCGACAGGTCGTTGTGGTCGATCCACACGTGCCGGGCGTTGTCGAGGTGGATCGCGTCGCCGTTGCCGTTGCCGGCCCGGACCTGCGAGATCTTCAAGTTGCGCACGATGACGTTGCCGACGTCACGGATGTTCAGGCCGCAGCCGGTCAGGCCCGAGTTGGCGCCGACGCCGATGACGGTGGTGTTGCCGCCCACCCGCACGTCCTCCGAGCAGGTGAAGTTGCCGTTCACCTGGACGATCTTCGGGGCGTCGCCGGTGACGGCGGCGGTGAGCGCGCTCAGGGAGGTGACCGTGGTCGTGGCGCCGCCCGCGCCGCCGGTGGTGCCGCCGCCCTGGGTCGCCCAGCCGATCAGCCCCGTGGTGGGCGGCGTGGTCGGGCCGCCGGTGGGCGAGGTGCTCGGCGTCGGGCTGCTCGTCGGCGACGTCGGCGGGGTGCCGGCCGGCTGGAGCGACCACTGCTTGGTGGCCACCGAGTCGCAGGAGTTCTGCTGCACCAGGGCGCCGGAGGAGGTGGAGTTGTCCTTGGTGTTGAGGCACTTGCCGCTGTTTGCGTTGACGACCCGGTAGTTCGAGCCGGAGGCGACGAGCTGCCAGGTCTGCGAGGAGGCCCCGGTGCACGGCTCCTGCTGGACGGCCTTGCCGGCGGAGGTGGAGGCGTCCTTCACCCCGGCGCACTTGCCGCTGTTGCCGGCGGTCATGCGGAAGCCGCTGCCCTGGGCCGACAGGGTCCAGGTCTGGTTGCTCGCGCCGGTGCAGGCCGACAGCGTGAGCTGCACGCCGTCGGCGGTGCTGCCGCCGGGGACGGTCAGGCACAGGCCGCTGGCGCCGTTGACGATCCGGTAGGCGCCCGGGCCCGGCGCCGCGTTGGACACGCCGGTGAAGACGCCGCCGACCAGGGCGGCGACCCCGACGAGGGTGCCGATCACCCCGGCTCCGGTTCTGACTTTCGTTCTCAAAGCCGAGCTCCTCGCAGGTCGTGCAGGACCCCTGACCGAGGCGGTGGCGGTGCCACTCCTGGTCCCGCGAAGGGCGTTCATGAATGTGAACAACATCCATGAACCAGAACACGGCCAAAATTACGTATCCGGGAAACCCCGGTCAATGCTCTGTGCCGGGCGTTTCACACGCCCATCCGGCCGCCTATGGGTTTGGCCAGGTGGATGCGGATGCACGCCGGGGTCCACGGTGAAATTTTCATGAAACACGCCCGCGCCGGCCGCACTCCGGCACGGCCGGCGCACCGTTCGCGGCGCGCTTTGCCGCAGGCACGATACCCCGGCGCAGCCACGACACCTCCGCGCGGCCGGGCGCCTCGGAACCGGCATGACGCCTCCGGATAACCCCCGTTCCGGCGGCGGCCCTACCACTCTCCCGGCACCCCTCCTCGCACCCGCGAGGCCCGGCCACCGCCGGCCCCGCGTCATGTAGGTGAAATCACACCATCACCGGACAGGGGCGAGGACTCCTCGGCGTACACTTTTGTACCGACTGGTCAGTTCAAAGGAAGGAGCGCGGACGTGGATGCCGGGCAGGCCGTTGACGTCACCCCCTCTGCCGGGCCGCACGCCGGGCCGTCCGGCCCGGTCTTCGACGGCGTCGAGGTCGTGGCGCGGGAGCTGGGCGTACGGGGTGGACACGGCTGGGTCTACCGGCGTCTTTCGCTGCACGCGGCCCCGGGGACGCTCACCGTCGTCACCGGCGAGGCGGGCAGCGGCCGTACGAGCCTGCTGCTCACCCTCGCGGGGCGGATGAGGCACACCGAGGGGACGCTCACCGTCGGCGGCCTTTCGACGCGGCGCAGGATCAGGCAGGTCGCCGCCCTCGGGCTCTTCCCGGAGGTGAACCCGTTCGACGACGCCCTGACCATACGCGAGCACCTGCAGGAACGGCTGCGGCCGCACGGGTTCCTGTGGCGCAGGCGGCACCCGGACGCGGCGCGGTCGGCGCTCGCCCACGCCGGGCTCGACCCGGACGCGCTGCCGCGCGGCGACCAGACCCTGACCAGGGAGCTCACCCGCGACCAGGCGGTGCGGCTGGGCGTCGCACTCGCCCTGCTCGACCGGCCGGGCCTGCTCCTCGTCGACGACGCCGACGCAGGCATCCCCGCGGGCAGGCGGCGCGAGCTGTGGGACACGCTGCGCGGCCTGGCCGACCTAAGGCTCACCGTCGTCGCGGCGTGCACCGACGCCGGGGAGGCGGCGGGCATCGCCACCTCACTGCTGCCGCTGCCCGCTCCCCCGCCGCCCGTCTCCGGGGACGCCCGCGGGGAGGACACCATGGCGCGGCGCCGCGAGGCCGGGCAGGGTGCGCCGCCGTCCGTCCCGGGCGACATCGGCAGCGCGGCGGCGCGACGCGACGAGTCCGGTGAAGGAGAAAACCGATGACACTGTCGCTCCCCGGCCGGCTCGAACTGCGCAGGTTCATGCGCTCGCGGCTCACCCGGGCCGCGCTGGTCGCCGTGATCATGCTGCCCCTGCTGTACGCCGGTCTCTATCTGTGGTCGTTCTGGGATCCCCAGGCGAACCTGAGCCGCGTACCGGTGGCCCTCGTCGTCGAGGACCATCCCGCCACCGCCTCCGGCACCGCGGGAGGCCCGCCGAGCACGGTGGACGCCGGCCGCGAACTCGCCGACGAGCTGGAAAAGCGCAAGGTCTTCGCCTGGCACCGCGTCGACGCGGCCGAGGCCGACCGAGGCGTCCGTGAGGGCCGCTACTACCTGTCGCTCACGATCCCGGCCGACTTCAGCGCCGATCTCGCCTCGCCTTCCGGCGACGGCACGCCGCGCCCGGCCCGGCTCGGCGTACGCGTGGACACCGGGCGCAGCTACATCATGCAAACGATCTCGGACGCCGTGTTCCGCGAGGTCAAGGAGGCGGCCGCGCGCAGCGCGGTCAAGGACTACCTGGACCGGATCTTCCTGTCGTTCGGTGAGCTGCACGACAAGACCGCGCAGGCGGCCGACGGCGCCGACCGGCTGCACGACGGAGCCGCCGCCGCACGCGACGGCGCCGCCTCACTGGCCAAGGGGCTCGGGTCCGCGCAGAACGCGACCGGCAGCCTGTCGTCGGGCGCCGCCGCCCTGTACGGCGGGTCGAAGCGACTGGCGAGCGGGCTGCATCAGGCCAGGACCGGCGCGGCCGACCTGTCCGCCGGCCTGTCGAAGGCGGCCACGGGCGCGGCCGGCCTGCGCAAGGGCCTGTCCACGCTCAGCAAGGGGGCGGCCACGCTGGCCGAGGGCAACCGGGAGGTGTATCGGCAGGTCCACGCCCTGGCTCCCGCCGTCAACCGGGCGGCGGACAGGTACGTCCCGGTGCTGAACGAAAACGGCGACCGCATCCGGAAGGCCGCGCTCACCCTCGCGGAAGGCGCCGACGGCTTCGCCGACGCGCTGGACGGCCTGCCCCGGGAGGTGCAGGGCTCGGCCGGCGCCGCCCGGCAGGACCTGCGTGCCGTCGAGCGCTGGCTGAACGCCCACCCGGACGCCGACCCCGAGCTGCGCGCGCTGGTCGAACGGGCCGCCGGGTCGTCCGGCGACCTCGCGTCGGCGGCCGGACGGCTGCGGGACCGTCTCGGCGCCCAGGCGGGCAGGCTCGACCGGCTCGCCCGTACGGCACGGACCGTGGCGGACGACGCCCGCGAGCTGGCCGCCGCCGCACCCGGTCTCGGCAACGCCCTGAACGACGCCCGCGACAAGTTCAACAAGCTCGACAAGGGGCTCGGGCAACTGGCCGACGGCGCGTCCGACCTGCGCGACGGCGCCGGAAAGGCGCTGAGCGGGGCCTCCTCGCTGTCGCGCGGCCTCGGCACGCTGAACGGCGGCGCGCGCAGCCTGTCCACCGGCCTGGCCCGGCTCGACGACGGGGCGAGCAGTCTCAACACCGGCCTCGCCTCGCTCGCCTCCGGGGCGGGCAGGCTCGACGACGGCATCGGCAAGCTGCGGCGGGGAGCCGGCGAGCTCGGCTCCGGGCTGGTCAAGCTGACCGACGGCTCGGGTGAGCTGGCCGGCAAACTCGGCGACGGCGCCACCCAGATCCCCGACTACGGCACGCGGGAGCGCGACAGCCGTACGGACATGATGAGCGACCCCGTCCGGCTCGCCACCGAGGTGGACAACGAGGTGCCCAACTACGGGACCGGGTTCGCGCCGTTCTTCGTGCCGCTCGCGCTGTGGGTCGGCGCGATGGTGACGTACATGCTGTTGCGGCCGCTCAACCCGCGCCTGCTCGCCGGGTCGGCGCCGGCGTGGCGCACCGCGCTCGCCGGCTGGCTGCCGGGGCTCGCGATGGGGGCGCTGCAGGTGGCCGTGCTGCTCGCCGTGCTGCGCTTCGGGCTGGGCCTGGAGGCGGCCGACTGGCCGGGCGTGGTGGCGTTCCTGATGCTGGCCGCGGCGGCGTTCCTCGCCATCGTGCAGGCGGTCAACGCGCTGCTCGGGCCGCCCGGACGGGTTGCGGTGCTGGCGCTGCTCATGCTGCAGCTCACCTCGTCGGCCGGCACCTATCCGATCGAGACCTCACCCGCGTTCTTCCGGGCCGTCTCCCCGTGGCTGCCGATGAGCTGGGTGGTGTCCGCGATGCGCCGCCTCGTCAGTGGCGGCGACACCACCGTGGTGTGGCAGGCTTGCGGCGTGCTGTCCGTGTTCGTCGCCCTCGGTCTCGCGCTCACCGTGCTCGCCGTCCACCGCGGTCGTACCTGGTCGGTACGCCGCCTCAAGCCGGAGCTGTCCCTGTGAGCCGGCGGGGCGACGGCGCGGCCGGGGCGTCCGGCGGCAGGCGGGCCGAGACCCGGCAGCGGCTGTACCGCGCGGCGGCCGACCTCATCGCCGAGCAGGGCTTCGCGGCCACGACCGTCGACGCGATCGCGGAACGCGCCGGGGTGGCCAAGGGCACCGTCTTCTACAACTTCGGCAGCAAGGAGGCGTTGTTCGCCGGGCTGCTCGACCACGGGATCGAGCGGCTCGCCGAGGCCCTCGACGAGGCCGCCCGCACCCCCGCCGCCTCGCCGGTCGCCGTGCTCGACGCGCTCATGCTCGCCCAGCTCCGCTACTTCGACGAGTACGGGCCGTTCGCCCGGGTGCTGCTGACCGAGATGTGGCGGGCGGCCTGGCAGGACGCCGTCCTGCGGCTGCGTACGAGCGTGCTCGCCGTGTATGAGCGTGTCCTCGCGGCCGCGGTCGAAGCCGGCGAACTGCGCCCCGGGTTCGACACCGGCACCGCCGCCACGGCCGTCTTCGGCATGGTGCTCACCGTCGCCATCGAGCGCCGGGCGCTGCGCCCCGACCAGCCGGTCGAGGACGTGCACGCGACCCTGGTCGAACTCGTCCACCGCCGCATCTCGCCCTGAGCGGCTTTCGATCGCCCCGGGGGGCGGTGCCCGCCGAGCCGCCGCCCCGCCCCGCGGAAGACGTCAGCGGAACAGCTCGTCCACCGACGACACCGTCACCGCCCGGCGGATCCACGTCCCCAGCAGATTCAGATCGGAGCATCGGCTGATCCGCTCACGCGCTTCGGCGGAGACCTCCAACCCGCGGGCGTCGAGCACGGCGAGGATCGCCTCGATCTCGCCCTCCGCGCGGCCCTGTTCCCGGCCCTGCTTCAGCCCCTTCTCCAGGCCCTGCTCAAGGCCCTGCTCAAGGCCCTGCTCCAGGCCCCGTTGCAGGCCCTCCTGCAGGCCCTTGTTCACCCACTCGGAGAAGTAGCGGACGCCGATGGCCTTCTCGTAGTCCTTCAACGCCGTCATCAGAAGCTCCTTAAGGCGCTCGCCCACTACTGTGGGTGTCAGGCCGAATACATAGCTCAAATATAGCTGGGTGTCCTTCCGGCCGAGCTCGTTCAGCCCCTCCAGCATGACCTCCAGCCCCTTGTCGATGTCGGGGTGGTCGCCGTTCATGGCCACCGACAACACGGCCAGCTCGGGGTGCCTGCACGCCTCCTCCGCGTCGGTGATCAAGGGCAGCCGGCCCGCGTGGACCGCCACCGGCGTGACGGTCCCGCTCGGGCCCATCGAGATGGGCTGCTCGCACCACCGGCCCACGGCACGGTTCGGGCAGATCACCAGCAGGGCCGTGTCGCACTTCAGCCGGGCTCGCAGCGCGGCCGCGTACACCGGCCAGCTGAAGCGTTTGTCCGGGTCGCGGCGCAACTGCACCTCGACGATCACCGCCAGCCTGGCCGTTCCCGACTCGTCGCGGAGCACCACGACCGCGTCCGCGCGATACTCCACGGGCGTCAGTTGCGTCGCGTCCGCCGCCTCTGCCGCAGCCCTGACGAACGGGGGCGGCTCGACGCCGCCGACCAGGCGTAACAGCTCCACGGCGGCGATGGGCCGGTTATGGAAGAAGTCGACGGTCTGCTGATGGACGAAGTTCGGCACGCGGAGGACGTTACAGAGAGCGTTCGACTGGTCGCGGAGAATTATCGGGGCCTGTGGATAAGTGGAAAACGTACCCGAGACGTTGACGACACGAGATGATCGGCAACTAACGTGATCCGCCATTCGTCGGGATGAATACCAGCATCCGTGGCAATGGAGGAGACCGTGTACCCCCCACCGCAGCAGAAGCACCGCCGCAGCGTGGCTCCATTCGTCGTCGCGGTCGTATTCGCGGGAGCGCTCATCGTGGGACTGAGGCTGCTGTTCGGCGGGGTACCGGGCGGCGGTGACACCGATGACGGCGGAGGCGGCAACACGTCCGGGCGCGCCTGCGCCGACGACGGGATCACGCTCACCATCGCCGCCTCCAGCGAGAAGGCCGAGCTGCTGCGCACCCTGGCCAGCCGCTACAACGGCCACGAGGTGGACGGCCGGTGCGTGGACGTCGTCGTGAACTCCGTCGCGTCCGGCGGTGCGATGCAGGCCCTGGCCCGCGGCTGGGACGAGCGGCAGGACGGCCCGAAACCGGACGTGTGGACACCGGCGGGCACGGCCTGGGTCACCCTGCTGCGGCAGCGCGCCGAAGGCGGCGACCAGGCGTCGCCGGTCTCCGCGGAGAACCCGACGATAGCCACGTCTCCGCTGGTCATCGCGATGCCCAAGCCGATGGCGCAGGCGCTTGGCTGGCCGTCCAAGAAAATCGGCTGGTCGGACATCCTGGAGCTCGCCAACGACCCGAACGGCTGGGCCAGGTACGGCCACCCGGAGTGGGGGAAGTTCCGCCTCGGCAAGACGAACCCGAACTTCTCCACCTCGGGCCTGAACGCGACCATCGGGGCGTACTTCGCGGCCACCGGGTTGTCGGGGGACCTGACGGAACGGGACGTCACCTCCGCCCGGACGCGTGACTTCGTCAGAGGGGTCGAGCGGTCCATCGTCCACTACGGCGACACGACCCTGACCTTCCTGTCCAATCTCCAGCACGCCGACGACTCGGGGACGGCCATGTCGTACATCTCCGCCGTCACGGTGGAGGAGAAGTCGGTGTGGGACTACAACCAGGGCAACCCGACGGGCGATCCCAAGACGCTCGGCGACCACGCCAAGCCGAAGGTCCCCCTGGTGGCGATCTACCCCAAGGAGGGCACGCTCTTCTCCGACAACCCGTACGCCGTGCTGCGCTGGGCCGGCAAGGAGAAGAGGGCCGCGGCGGCCGACTTCCTGAAGTACCTGCGGGAGCCGGAGCAGCAGCGGGAGTTCGAGAAGTACGCGTTCCGGTCGTACGACGGCAAGCCGGGCGACCTCATCACGACCGGCAACGGCCTGGACCCCAAGGAGCCGGCGACCACGCTCAGCATGCCGACTCCCCGGGTGCTCGACCGCATCCTCAAGAGCTGGGCCGAGCTGCGCAAGCCGGCCAACGTGCTGATCGTGATGGACGTCTCCGGTTCGATGGGCGCCGACGTCCCCGGCACCGGCAAGACCAAGCTCGACCTCGCCAAGCAGGCGGCGATCAACGCGCTGCCGCAGTTCGGGCCGAACGACCGCGTCGGCCTGTGGATGTTCAGCCTCGAGCAGGACGGCGAGAAGGACTACCGCGAGCTCGTCCCGATGGGCAGGAACAACCGGTCGCAGCTCGAAAGCCGCATCAACGGCCTGATTCCCAGCGGCGGTACGGGGCTGTACGACACGGCCCTGGCATCGCACGAGTACGTGCAGCGGCACCAGAGCAGCGACGTGATCAACGCGGTCGTGTTCCTGACCGACGGCAAGAACGAGGACAACAACTCCATCTCGCTCGACACCCTGCTGTCCGATCTGCACAAGGAGGCCGGGCAGGAGACCGTGCGGATGTTCACCATCGCGTACGGCGGCGACGCCGACCTGGACGTCCTGCGGAAGATCTCGCAGACCACCGACGCGGCGGCCTACGATTCGCGCAAGCCGGGGAGCATCGACGAGGTGTTCACCGCCGTCATCTCCAACTTCTGACCGGGAGCCCCCCTTTGTCCCGCTTCACCGACGAACTGCGCGACCCCTGGGCGCTGCTCCTGGGCGCCACGGCCGCGGGCGCGGCCTGGGCGGTCGGCGTCCCTCCGCCGGCGGTGCCCGTCACCGGGGTCGCGGTGTGGCTCATCAAGGCGTTCGCCTCCGCGTGGCAGTCCGCCGGAGACGAGGGCCGTACCGAGCCGCAGGCTCCGCCCGTCGCGAAGGGAAGCGTCGAGGAGGCGTGGCTGCGGCGGGCGGAGCGTGCGGCGGCGTCGTTCGCCGACCTGACCGCATCGATGCGCGGGCAGATTCTGCTCGACCGGATCGCGGCCATGCGCCCGCAGGTGGACGATACCGTGGGCACGCTGCGCCGGCTGGCCGGGCATGCCACCGTCACCGGCGCGGCGCTGGCCCGCTTCGACCTCCGGTTTCTCGAGCAGGAGCGCATGCGGCTCATGCACGCGCGGCAGACGGCCCGGCCGGAGGTCGCGGGCGAGCTCGACCGGTCGATCGCCGCCCTGGACGCGCAACGTGAGGTGTACGACCGGTTGTCGGGCACCCGCGAGCGGGTGCTCGCCCGGCTGCAGTCGGGCGCCATCAGCCTGGAGGGCCTGGTCGCGCGGGCCGTCGAGATCTCCACCATGACGGCGACCTCCGCGGCCGACGGGCATGGCGCCCGGGCGCTCGACGAGCTGACGTCGGAGCTCGAGCTGACCCGGCAGAGCCTGCGCGAGGTCGAGGAGGCCACCCGGCACGACATCGGCCCCTGACCGCGGACGCCGCCCGCGGTGCCGCCATCGCGCTGCCCACTCCCGCATCGCTGGTCGCCGAGGCGGCCCGGCGGGTGCTCCTGCGCCCGGTCCCCCGCCGCGCCGGCGACCTGCGGGTGGCGCGGCTCGCACGGCGAAGAAGACGAACGACCGGTCTAATCGACGGCGGCCAGCAGACGGGCGAGTTCGGCCGGGCCGGCGTTGCCGCCGGTGCACACCACGGCCACCTTGCGCCCGGCGAACTCCTCGCGCCGGGCCAGGAGCCCGGCCAGGGCCGCCGCCCCCGCCCCCTCGGCCAGGGTGTGGGCATCGGTGAGCAGCAGGCGCTGGGCCCGCAGGATGTCGTCGTCCTCGACGAGGACGAAGCCGGCCAGCCGCTCCCGCATCACGGCCTGCGGGGTCGCGAAC
>JADGHC010000675.1 GCA_019689655.1 Microbispora sp. | reverse complement strand
CCGACCATCCTCGCCTCCGGATGCGTGCACCGCCTCGTCGTACGGCTGTCGCTCGCCGAGGACGCCACGGTCTTCTGGCGGGAGGAGATCGTGCTCGGGCGGCACGGCGAACGGCCGGGACGCGGCCACGCGCGGTTCGACGCGACCGTGGCCGGGCGGCCCCTGCTCCGCCAGGACCTCCTGGTGGGCGAAGAGGCGGTGGACGGCAGCCCGGCCGTCTACGGGGACGCCCGGTGCGTCGGATCGACCCTGCTCGCGGGCCCGGCCTGGGCCCCACCCGCCGCGCCGGGCCTCGCCCGCGAGCGGCGGGCCGTACGGGGAGACGGCTGGGCCGCGCTGCCGCTGGCCGGTCCCGGTGTGCAGGTCTGCGCGCTCGCCGCGGACGCGGTCGAGCTCAGAAGACGGCTGCGGCGCGGCGAGGAGGCCGCCGCGGGGGGCTGAAACCCGCCGCCGGGCACCGTAGCCTGGTGATCGTGTCGGAACTCACGCAGCACCCCGGCGGACCGCGGCGAGGAACCAGTGTGGCCGGCGTCCTGCGGGCCGTCGGCGTGTTCGTCGCGGGGTTCGCGCTGGCCGTGACCGCACTGCTCCCGTGGGCGGGCCTCACCGCCGAGTTCGGCATCCTCGACGCGTCGTTCACGCACGCGGTGCGCGGCGTCGACGCGGGCCCGGGCTGGTTCGTGCTGGGCGCCGGGATCACCGCCATGCTGCTCGGCGTGCTCGGCGCGCGCCGATGGCTGTTCACCGGGCTGGCGATCCTGCCCGGCGCGGTGGCCGCCTTCGCGCTGGCCCTGTTCCTGGCCAACCCGCGCGACCTGGTGAACCGGCTCGACTTCCAGGTCTCCGGCCTGCTCCGGGTGCACCCGACGATCCAGTACGGCTGGTTCGCCGGCCTGCTGGCCTCGGTCGCGCTGGCCGTGCTGGCCGCCGCCGCGCTGCTGCGCCGCCGGTGACGGCCGTCAGTCGTAGAAGCCGAGACGGCGCAGCTGCTTGGGGTCGCGCTGCCACTCCTTGGCGACCTTGACCCGCAGGTCGAGGTACACCCGGGTGCCGAGCAGCGCCTCGATCTGCTTGCGGGCGCGGGTGCCGACGTCCTTGAGCCGGGCGCCGCCCGGGCCGATGACGATCGCCTTCTGCGAGGGCCGCTCGACGAACATGTGGGCGTACACGTCGAGGAGGTCGTCGCGGCCCTCCCGGGGGTGCATCTCCTCCACCACGACCGCGATCGAGTGGGGCAGCTCGTCCCGCACGCCCTCCAACGCGGCCTCCCGGATCAGCTCGGCGACCAGCACCTGCTCCGGCTCGTCGGTCAGCTCCCCGTCGGCGTACAGCGGGGGCGACTCGGGCAGCCGCTTGATGAGCACGTCGGACAGGACGTCGAGCTGGTCGTCGCCCTTGGCGGACACCGGGACGATCTCCGCGAAGTCCGCCAGCTCCGACACCGCGAGGAGCTGCTTGGCGATCTGCTCACGGGTGGCCACGTCGCACTTGGTGACGACCGCCACCACCGGGGTCTTCTTGACCGCCGCGAGCTTGTCGGCGATGAAGCGGTCGCCCTTGCCGATCGGCTCGTTCGCCGGGACGCAGAACCCGATGACGTCGACCTCGGTGAGCGTGGACAGCACCAGGCTGTCCAGCCGCTCCCCCAGGAGCGTGCGGGGACGGTGGAAGCCGGGGGTGTCCACGATCACCAGCTGGGCGTCCGGCCGGTGGACGATGCCGCGGATGGCCCGCCGGGTGGTCTGCGGCTTGGACGAGGTGATCGCCACCTTGGTGCCGACCAGGGCGTTCATGAGCGTCGACTTGCCGACGTTGGGCCTGCCGACGAAACAGGCGAACCCCGCCCGGAAACCACTGGGTTCGGGCTTCATGTCAGATGTACCGGCCCTTCAGCGAACCGTCGGGGCCGGCCAGGAACAGGGTGCCGTTCCCCATGTCCTCGACGGCGGCCAGGTCGTGCTCCGCCGGGTCGTCGGCCTCGGTCACGACCGCCGCCGCCTCCAGCGACTTCGCCCCGCTGGACACGGCCATGGCCACGGCGACCTGGAGGGCCGAGAGCCGGAGCGAGGGCAGCGCGACCGTGGTGGCGGCGTACGTCCGGCCGGTCTCGTCGCGGACCGCGGCGCCCTCGGGGGTGCCGCCGCGTGCCCGCGCCGCCCTGGCCAGCGTAATGATCTTCTTGTCCTCGGGGTCCAGCGTCTCTGTCACGCGTCAAGGGTACCGACCTCGCGGACGAGCAGCCGGGTCAGTTCGGCCGTGCGGGCCGGGTCGGGCGGGGCCAGGCCCGCGTGCACGAGCGCGATCAGCGTCTGACCGGACCGGGCCACGACCAGGTGCATGCGGTAGGGGTAGCCGCCGACCCGTCCGGCCAGGACCCGGGCGGCGGCGTCCGGGCCGCCGATGCCGGGCAGCGGCGTCCGCACCGCCGTCAGGCGGTCGTACGGCGTGCCGCCGTCGGCCGTCCCGCAGTGGGCGAGGGCGTCCCGGAGCTCGGCGAGGTGCCCGGCCGCCTCGCCCTCGCCGTAGACGGCGACGCCGACCCCCGCGAGCTCGCCGGCGTGGGGGCCCTGATAGGTGGCGGCGGTCGTGCCGGCGAGCCCTTCGCGCGGGAGCCTGCCCGAAGCGGCGTCGAACAGCAGGCGGCACGCGCGGGCGCGGGGACGGAACGGCGGACGCCAGGGCGGCCGCGCATGGCTGAAGAACCCGTCGGGAAGATCGTCCATCTTGCCGAGAACGGTCCGCAGCCGGCTCGCGTCTCCCGCCTCGGCGGGAGCCCGTACGGCGGCGTAGGTGGCCTCTCCCGTGCCGCAGGCGCCGGTGGACAGGACCAGGCAGCCCGCGACGACCGCGTGGACGATCCGCATATCCGCCTCCCCGCTTTGCCGGAAGGTTTCCTTCCCCGGACCGCGAGCAGGCAATCACATGGCGTAATCAATACGGGGCTCTCCCCCGAATCGGGTGAGAGCCCCGTATTGATTCACACATCCCCCCGGGGAGCCGCCGATGCGCCGGGAACCCCTCCTCCGGCGCGCCGGCCCCCCCCATGACAGTCTCTTATAAACATATGAATCAGCCGACGAAAATCAGGGTGT
>JADGHC010000674.1 GCA_019689655.1 Microbispora sp. | reverse complement strand
CCTGAAAAGGCTCGAGCTCGGCGTGCAGTTCGAAATGGAACTCCCCGAGGACCGTAGGTTGAGCGAGAACGACCCCGATCTCAAGGCGATGAAAGAGGCCGCGCGGCAGTTGGGGCTGCATTTCGAAACTGATGGATAGCTTTCACGGTTGTCGAAGCCGGCTTTGGCAGGCGCCGGTGCCTGCCGAAAGCCGTGCTCGCCAGGGGCAACTGCTATGCGGTGATTGTGTTAACTACGCTTTACACTTTCAGCAGAAAAACGATAGCGGTCGCGCCCATGGCCTTTTGACATGAGGACGGGGTGCGGTCAAGCACCCCGTCCCGTTCGCCGCGCCAGCGGCCTGCAGGGATGATCCAACCTACCGGCCCTGCTCGACCGGCTTCCCGGCCTTGAGCCAGCCGCGGATCCCCGCGGGCATGACGAACACGTGGGCGTAGCCCATCTGCTGGGCGCGCCGGGCGGCGAAGCGGCTGGCGCCGCAACTCGGATCGGAGCAGTAGAAGACCAGCGTGGCATCCCGCTCGGCAGGCAGGTCGGCGGCGGTGAAGTCGGCGGGATCGAGGTTGACGGCTCCGGGGACGTGCCCCATCGCCCATCGGGCATGCGGGTTGACGTCGAAGACGTGGAAGCCGCTCTTCACGAGGCCGTCAGCCACCTCGTCGACCGATAGCTCTCGCAGCTGGCCCTTTGCGAACGCCGCACGGATAATGGAAACCAGCTTGGACACCGCTGTCTCCTCCTTCGGCCGGCGCAGCCGCCGGCGCGCCATGAAAGTTTACACATATTGTATAATGAAGTGGGGCGTCCATGTCAAACCGCGAACCAGGCCGGACAAGACGGGCAACGTCGGTCATCCGCCGTCGGGAACACCTGGTGGAGTCGGCCCGGCAACTGCTCGTGCGCCAGGGCTTCCACGGGCTCAGCCTGGAAGACGTCGCGCGCGCGGCGGGAGTGACCCGGAAGACGGTCTACAACCACTTCGGGTCCAAGCTCGGTCTGCTCAACGCGGTCTTCGACGCCGTCGCCGCCAGGGGAGAGGTCTGGCGGCTCGCCGAGGCGGCGGAGGTGTCCGACCCGCGTGAGGCCGTCGTCCGGCTCGTCGGCGCCAGCTGCCGCCTTTGGGCCTCGGACCGCGCCCTGCTGCGCAGGTTGGTGGGGCTGGCGGCAGTCGACCCCGAGACGGCCTCCGTCGTGGTGGAGCGGGAGCGGCGCCGCGAGGCCACCTGGGCCCACCTGGTGCGGCGCCTGGAGGCCGCAGGGCTGCTGCGCCCCGGTCTTGCAGCCGAGGAAGCGGTGCGGGTGCTGATGGCGCTGACCTCCTTCGCGACCTACGACATGCTCGCCCCTGCGGACGCGGATCCCGCAGCGGTGATGGCACTTCTGCTCCGGTTGGCGGACGGGATCGTCGACCTCTCCGGACGGGGGTAGGGGCGGTCCCGCGCGTTGGGCACCCGTCTTCCGGTCGAGGCGCTGCCTGGGGACGGGGAGCGGGGAAGGGCCCCGTCCCCTTCGCCGTCTGGGCCTCCTGGGCGCGGACACCCGCCTCTCCCGGCGACGCGCGACGGGCGGTGGGGCGAGGGAGCGGCCGGGCGGCAGGGACAGTGGCCGAAAAGCCCAGCACCATGCGGCTTTGCTGGCGATGCTGCCCGCAAAGCCCCTTTCCGCCTGCCTTTGCAGGCGACACACTCGTGCGCAGCGCGGCCGGCGGCAGGACGGCGAGGCTAGCGCAGCAGGACTGAGCCGTCCATGCCGACGGCAGGGCGGATCGGCTACCGGGATCGTTGACGCCATTCGATGACGAGCGGAAACGAGGGGCGAAACGGGCGATGTCAACGGGCGCGGTTGCCGATCCGCCCCGGGCGGGCAGGTGAGCGGGGCGGTCACATCCCGGCCACGAGGAGGACACAAAACAAGCCATTGTTCAGGCCACATTCTCGCCATCCGCCTGCCCGCCCTTGTGTGCTGCTGCTCCGTTTGAGGCAGGGGCGGCATGCGCAAGACGTGCAAGCTCCGCCCGCGCCTGCTTCACGGCGCGGGCCAGCGCCTCGGCGCAAATCGCGGCCACGTCGATGGTCAGGCCGTGGCCCTCGGCTTCAAGCTTGATGGCTTCGATCTCGGCCATGAGTGTGGCCGGGATCTGGACACGAATGCGGGCCATGCGGCCGACGTTTTTGCTGACCAGGATGGAGGTCATGTCACTGCTCCTTCGGTTGCCAGTTGGGAACGTCGTCGTAGGCCAGAAACGCGAAGCGCTCCAAGTCCGTCTCGGTGAGCGTCTTGTCCACGCCGCCGGCCACGGCATGACCAAGGCCGTGGATCACGGCGCGCACGGCCGCGGCCGGCGCCTTCGGTTAGTCCCGAGCCGTCGAAGCAGAGGAATGGGTGGCACCCAATACGCGGCGACGGCTGCAGCCGGGCATGTTCGTCGCTCAGGTGCTGGGCCGCTCCATGGAGCTCGGGATCCCCGATGGGGCGTGGTGCCTCTTCCGAGTCCCGGTCGAGGGCAGCCGCCAGGGCAAGATCGTCCTCGTCGAGCACCGCGACATCCACGATCCCGAGACCGGCGGGAGCTACACGGTCAAGCGCTACCGCAGCCGCAAGGCCGCCGACGCCGAGGGTTGGCGGCACATGGAGATCCGTCTCGAGCCGGAGAACCCGGAGTTCGCACCCATCGTCCTGCGGGAGGCCGACGAGGGCGAGGTTCGCATGGTCGCCGAGCTCGTGGAGGTGTTGTAAGTCCTCGACGCGGCCGGCTCTCCGGCACCGGGGCCTGGTCGTCGCGCCACGACCTGCTCGCCATCCAGACGAAGCGGCGCGGCGTCTCTCGCAGGCGCTCCCGGGCGAGGGCGAGAGCGACGAGCTGCCGATGTGGTCGCGCGACGGCCACTGGCTCCTCGACCTCGTTGGCCCGATCGCGACGACCGGTCGCGCGGGCGGCTACTACGGCGACTACGGTTGGGAGAACGTGCTCGACTGGCACCGCTAGAGTCGCCGTGTGGCCGCGAAGGACCTGCGCGACTGGATCGCCCTGCTCGAGCGCGAGGGCGAGCTCGCGCGCGTCGCGGCCGAGGTCGACCCCGACCTCGAAATCACC
>JADGHC010000673.1 GCA_019689655.1 Microbispora sp. | reverse complement strand
GGGCGCGGGGGGGGGGGGGGGGGGGGGGCCCGGCCCCGGCGGCCGCCCGGGGCGCGCCCCCCCGCCACTCCGGACGCCACCGGTTCCAACGCCGGCGTCCCCGCCGGGAGCGTCACCCGCACCGGCAGTCCCGCCAGCACCGACTCCAGCCCCTCCGGTGCCTCGTACGGACCCCCGTCGTGATTGCCGCGCAGCGCGGCACGCAGTCCTTCGCGTAGCTGGATCGCCACCGCGAGGTCCTCGTCGGCGGCGCGGTCGTCGTCGCCGATCAGTCCCCGTTCGCGCAGCCAGACGCACAGTTCGGCCGGCGAGGCCAGCTCGTCGGTGTCTTCCTCGACGTCGTAGGTGTTCACGAAGTCGCGGAGCAGCTCCGCCGGGCCCGTCATGATCGATCACCCCTTGTGGCCACTGTACGACAGTCGGAGGTCGGCAATTACCAACACCACCGTGAACGCCTTATTGGTGTCGGCCTCTTCCGGCTGTGCGGATGCCGTCGTGCCGCCGTGACCACGCCGTCCCCGATGGAGGCCGGCCGCCGTTTCGGGCGGGCCGGCCGGTGCGAGCGCGGCGCGTGACGCGATCGGCGTGAAGCGGGCGCGCACGGTGTCTCCTCGGCGACGGGGCGAATCGAATGACAGATGAGGAGACGATTCAACCGTGACGGGGGTTGCCTTTGGGACAGGTGTTATCCAGCTGAATCCGGCCCGAGGGACAAGCCCTTGCTAGATGTGACAACTCGGCGCAGGATAGGGCTTGCACTGTTACATCGTGATGTGGGTCACAGGCGCGGGATGGTGAGGCGATGTCGGACGTCGTGGTTCCCGAGGGTGGTTTCTGGCCGGCGCCGGAGATTCCGCAGCCCAACATCTACCCGATGGAGTGGCGGGTGGAGACCGAGAAGCTCGCGGCGATCTACGAGAAGTCCAAGAGGATGGTCTGGAACCCCGCCGACCTGCCGTGGGACCTGCTCGATCCCGGGGAGTTCACGCCCGAGCAGCGGCTGGGCATCATGTACTGGTTCTCCGTGCTGGCCAACTTCGACGCCTCCGGCCCGGCCGTCTTCGCCCGCGCCACCATCCAGGCGTTCGAGAAGCACGAGGAGGATCCCGTACGCAAGTGCTTCTTCTCGATCACCCGTGACGAGATGAACCATGAGGAGTGCTGCCAGCGCGCGATCACCAAGCTGTGGCCCGGCGGGCCGCTCAACTGGCAGCCCTCCACCGACCTGGAGCGGGCCGCGCACAACAACATCGGCTGGCTCTATCACAACGGCGGGCGCTACTGGAACGGCTACAACGCGGCCGTGGGGAAGTACTCGCTCGCCGTGCTGTTCACCAGCTTCATGATGGGCGAGATGGCGGCCTCGACGCTGTTCCGGGGCATGGCCTCCGGCACCGATCACCCGCTGTTCTCGGACATGTTCCACAAGATCGGCCGGGACGAGGCGCGTCACCTGCAGATCTGCATGACGATCCTGGAGAACGAGTGGCCCGGGCTCACCGACGACGTACGCGGCCTGATCACCCGGCAGTTGCGGGCCGGGTTCGTGTTCCTGTCGATGATCCTCTGGGAGCCGCCCGAGGGCTTCTGGGAGCTGCCGCCGTACTTCCTGCACAACCATCGGGTGCTGATCAACCACGCGCGTGAGGGCGGCCTCGGCGTGCTGTCGTACGACGAGCAGGCCGACAACTGGCGTGTGGCGATGGCCCGCGTGCGCGCGATCGTGGAGCGGTGGGGGATCGAGTTCCCCGCGATCCCCGAGCTCGACATCGACGGCGTGAAGGTCGACGTGGTCGACCCGGAGGACATCATCCCGGTCTTCTGACCGAACGCAGGGCCGTGATCAACGCGACGACGGCGGGGTGACCACCGGCGCCCCGGCGGAAGGCGATCCGGGTGCGGCGGCGCATGGAGCGGGGTCAGCGTGACGCCGTCGGGCGGATCGGCGGCTCCCAGTTCCGGTACGAGCGCCACACCCTGCCCGACGGCGACCATCGCCAGGACCGTGGCGAAGTCGTCGATGTGGTGGCGCACGCGCGGGGAGAATCCGGCCGCCTGGCAGGCCCGGATGGTCATCGCGTGGCACAGCGTGCCGGGAGTGGCGGCGATCCAGGGCGCCTCGCGGCAGGACGAGAGCACGGCCGCGTCGCCCTCTCCTTCGACGGGATTCGGGGTGGCCAGGTACATGATCTCGTCGAGGAGCGGCACGGCGTCCAGGGCGAGGTCGGGCTCGGGCGGGACGAAGTCGTACTCGTGGACCAGGGCGACATCGAGCTCACCGGTGCGCAGCCGGGGCGCGACCTCGGCGGGGTCGATCTCGTCCACCATCGGATCGAGACCCGGGTGGCTGCGCGAGAGCGCCGCCAGGGCCGCGGGCAGGATCGTGCGGGTCGCCGTGGGAAAGGCACCGATCCGCACGGTCCCGGCCAGGTCCGTACGGGCCGCGGCGAGCTCCGCCGCCGCCTGCTCCAGCCGTTCGAGCACCGCCTCGGCGTGCCGCACCAGCGCCACGTCGGCGGGGGTGAGCGTGACCCGCCGTCCGCTGCGTTCGAGCAGGGCGACCGTTCGCCGAGAACGGCGAAATCGCCTTCGACGCGCTCGAAGACCTGGCGTACGGCGTGCTCGACGACGGCGCGTCGGGGATCGTCGCGCTTGGCACCACGGCGGAGGTCGCCACGCTGACCGAGGACGAACGGCGCGCGGTGATCGAGCTGTGCGGCCGGATCTGCCGCGAGCGGGGCGCCACGCTCACCGTCGGCGGGGGGGTCGGCCCGGCTTCGCCGTGCTCGCGGGGGACGACCCGTTCCTGTCCGCGCTGCTCGCCCTGGGCGCCTGCGGCGGCATCCTCGCCTCCGCGCACCTGCGCACCGGCGACTTCGCCGAGCTCGTCCGGGCCTGGCACGCCGGAGAGGTGGGCCACGCCCGCGCTCTCGGCCACCGGCTGTCGCCGATGTCGGCGGCCCTGTTCACCGAGCCCAACCCGACCGTGCTGAAGGGCGTCCTGCACGCCCAGGGCCGGATCCCCACCCCCGCCGTACGGCTCCCGCTCGTCCCGGCGAGTGCCGCGTCCGTCGAGGCCGCGCTGCGGACACTGCGC
>JADGHC010000057.1 GCA_019689655.1 Microbispora sp. | reverse complement strand
CCCGCCGCTGCGCCCCGGCGGCCGCGGGGCCGCGGGCGGCGACGAGCGGGGGAGCGGCGGGTTTGAGGGCGGCGGGTTCCGCCTACCTCCGCCCGCGGCGGCGCTGGTGGCCCACGCGTGCCGGGAGCGGACCGTCGGCGTGCTGCTGGCCCGGCTCGGCGGGCACGCCGCCGGCGTCTTCACCGGCACCCGTCTCGTCAGCGGCAAGGCCGGCTCGCGTCAGGTGCACGGCCGCAGCGCGGCGGGCGGGTGGTCGCAGCAGCGCTTCGCCCGGCGCAGGGACAAGCAGTCGGCCGAGGCGCTGCGCGCCGCCGCCGACGTGGCCGTCCGGGTGCTCCTGCCGAGGCTCGCGGACCTGGAAGCGGTCGTACTCGGCGGCGACCGCCGCTGTATCGACGAGATCAGGCGGGACCGGCGCCTCGCCCCGCTGTTCGCCCTGGAGACCGGCCCCTTCCTCACCGTCCCCGACCCCAGGATGGCCGTCCTGGAGGACGCCCCCGCGCTGTTTCGCGCCGTACGGATCCGCCTGCTCGATCCCTGACCGGCCCTACTGGCGGGCATGGACCGGCCTGCGAGGTCCCTGACCGGCCCAACCGGCGGGCACGGACTGGGCCTGCTCGATCCCCGGCCGGCCGCGCGGCGGGGACGCACGCCGCCCCCGGGGCACGGCGGCGGCACGCGGGGCGTGGTCTCGCCGCAGGCGTCGGCGGAGATCGCGGCACTACACTTGGGCCCATGTGCGCTCCCGACTGATCGCTTCAGGTGCCGATCCCGACCTCATCACCCCACGGGAGTGTCCCCTTCATCATGATCATTGCTACCGACATCGAACTGCGCGCGGGCTCGCGCCTGCTCATCGAGGGCGCCTCGTTCCGGGTCAACCCGGGTGACAAGATCGGCCTGGTCGGCCGCAACGGGGCCGGCAAGACCACCCTCACCAAGGTCCTGGCGGGAGAGGCCCTGCCCGCCGCGGGCACGGTCCAGGTCTCCGGCAGCGTCGGCTACCTGCCGCAGGACCCCCGTACGGGTGACCTGAGCGTGCTGGCGCGTGACCGCATCCTGTCGGCCCGCGGCCTCGACGAGGTGTTCCGCGAACTGCGCGAGGCCGAGGCCGGCATGGCGGCCGGCGATCCCCGCGTACGTGACAGGGCGGTGCGCGCGTACGCCCGCCTGGAGGACCGCCTGCACGTCCTCGGCGGCTACGCGGCGGAGTCGGAGGCGGCCTCCATCGCCTCCAGCCTCGGGCTGCCCGACCGGGTCCTCGGCCAGCCGCTCGAGACCCTCTCCGGTGGCCAGCGGCGCCGGGTGGAGCTGGCCCGCATCCTGTTCTCCGGAGCGGAGACTCTCCTGCTTGACGAGCCTACAAACCACCTCGATGCGGACTCAATCGGCTGGCTTCGTGATTTTTTGCGCTCTCACCAGGGCGGCTTGGTGATCATCAGCCATGACGTAAACCTACTTGAGGCGACGGTAAACCGGGTGCTCCACCTCGACGCCAACCGCTGCGTGATCGACACCTACAACGTCGGCTGGAAAGCGTACCTCGCCCAGCGGGAGGCCGATGAGAAGCGGCGTAAGCGGGAGCGGGTCAACGCGGAGCGGCAGGCGTCCGCCCTGCTGGCCCAAGCCGACCGCATGCGGGCGAAGGCCACCAAGGCCAAGGCGGCCCAGGACATGGAGCGGCGCGCCCGGCGGCTGCTCGCGGGCGTCGAGGGCGAGCGCCGCCAAGATCGCGTGGCCAGGCTGCGCTTCCCCGACCCGGCGCCCTGCGGGAAGACCCCGCTGATGGCCCGCAACCTGTCCAAGTCGTACGGCTCGCTGGAGGTCTTCACCGGCGTCGACGCCGCGATCGACCGGGGCTCGCGGATCGTCATCCTGGGCCTGAACGGCGCGGGAAAGACTACCCTGCTGCGCCTGCTCGCCGGTATCGAAAAGCCCGACACCGGCGAGGTGACGCCCGGCCACGGGCTCAAGATCGGCTACTACGCGCAGGAGCACGAGACGCTCGACCCCGAGCGCACGGTCCTGGAGAACATGCGGTCGGCCGGGCCCGACCTGGCCGACGTCGATTTGCGCAAGGTGCTGGGGTCGTTCCTGTTCACCGGCGACGACGTGGACAAGCCCGCCGGGGTGCTGTCCGGCGGTGAGAAGACCCGTCTCGCGCTGGCGACGCTGGTGCTGTCGAGCGCCAACGTGCTGCTGCTCGACGAGCCCACCAACAACCTCGATCCGGCCTCCCGCGACCAGGTTCTGGCCGCCCTCGGCTCCTACAGGGGGGCCATTGTGCTGGTTACGCATGACGAGGGGGCGGTGGAGGCGCTGAAGCCGGATAGGGTGATTCTGTTGCCAGACGGAGTAGAAGACGCGTGGAGCGACGAATTTTCCGATCTTGTGGCGCTTGCCTGATCTTAATTTGAGCGGGTAGGGATCTTTTCCCGCGGAGTAGGTAGCCGATCCCGTCGAAATGACTGATCATGGGCTGAAGTAACGCTACGGAAGTCTGGCACTACAGGAGGTACTCGTGGCCGAGACTCTGAAGAAGGGCACCCGGGTGACCGGGGCCGACCGCGAAAAGCTGGCCGCCGATCTCAAGAAGCGCTATTCAGCGGGTGAGAGCATCCGCGCTCTGGCTGCTTCCACCGGCCGGTCGTACGGGTTCATCCACCGCATCCTGAGCGAGTCCGGGGTGACTCTGCGCGGGCGCGGCGGTGCGACCCGGGGCAAGTCCAAGCGCTAGAGATTCACCTAAGACGCGCGACCGCAGCCGCTCGTTCCTGCCGGAGGAGCGGTCGCGTCCAGCTCGCCAGAACGATATTCGGTAGGCTCGGGCGCGACCGCGGGATGAACAGGAGGGCGTACGCAGGCACGGACGGTGCGCCGCACCGGACCGGCCGTGCGAGGCGACGCCGCTCCGAACCGGACGCAGGAGCAGGGCATGGCGGAAGCGGCTACAGGGGGGAATCCGGAGCACGTCCCTGACACGGGCGACGGCTCCAATGTGACGATCTCGGCGGCGACGCCGGCCGAGGTCGGACTGCGCTTCGAGGTGGACGGCGAGATCGCGACCATCACCCTGGACCGGCCGGACAAGCGGAACGCTCAGACGTTCGCCACCTGGTCGGCCCTGGCCCGGATCGGGGAGACCCTTCCGGAGCAGGTGAGAGTGGTCGTGGTCAGAGGCGAGGGGCCGTCCTTCTCGGCAGGTATCGACCTGCGCATGTTCACGCCCGAGGGAGTGCCCGGGCAGGGGTCTTTCGCGAGCGTCGCGGCGCTCGGCGACATCGAGTTCGAGCAGCGGATCGCGGAGGCCCAGGAGGGCTTCCTGTGGCTGCGCAGGCCGGAGATCGTGTCGATCGCGGCCGTGCAGGGCCACGCGATCGGGGCGGGCTTCCAGCTCGCGCTCGCGTGTGACCTGCGTGTCGTCGCCGACGACGTGAAGTTCTGCATGAAAGAGCCCGCGCTGGGGCTGGTTCCCGACCTGACCGGGACCAAGCCCCTGGCCGACATCGTCGGCGTTCCGCGGGCCATCGAGATCTGCCTGACGGCGCGGACCGTGGGGGCCGCCGAGGCCGTACGGCTCGGCCTGGCCGAGATCGCAGTGCCGCCGTCCGAGCTGGACCGGGCCGTCCGGGACCTGGCCGACGCGCTGCTGGCGACCGACCGCGCCGCCGCGGCCGCCACGAAGAGGCTGCTGCAGGCCGCGCCGGGACGCACACTGGAGGAGCAGGCCGCCGCCGAGCGGGCCGAGCAGGTCGAACGCATTCGTGCGCTGTTCGGGCGGGGCTGAGGCGCTCCGTCCGGGGCCGGACCGGCGGGTGAGGTCCCGGTGTCCGGGCCGGATCGGCGGAACCCGTTCATCCGCCCGGGCGACGGGCACTGGGCAATCTGAAAGTGGTGTTCGCTTCGAGCTGACGGAGGAATCGGGGGAGTCCTCCCACCGCTGCATGCCTGGGAGGATGTACGGCATATGTCGATGATGAACGGGGGCTACGGCCTCCAGGTGATGCGGTCCTTACGGCGTGACAGCTCCGTGGTGAACGAGCGGCTCACGCCGGGGACCGTCCGGCGGATCGCCGGCTACGCCCGGCCGTTCCGCGCCCAGATCGCCGGTTTCCTCGCGCTGGTCGTGGTCGACGCGGTCATCGTGGTCGCCAACCCGCTGTTGATGAAGGCCATCATCGACCGCGGCATCGTCCCCGGACGGGTCGACGTAGTGGCGTGGCTCGCGGTGGCGATCGGCGCGCTGGCGGTGCTGGACGCCGGGCTCGGCCTGCTGCAGCGGTGGTTTTCCGCGCGCATCGGCGAGGGCCTGATCTACAACCTGCGCACCGAGGTCTTCGACCACGTGCAGCGCATGCCGGTCGCGTTCTTCATGCGGGCCCAGACCGGCGCGCTGGTCTCCCGGCTGAACACCGACGTCATCGGGGCCCAGCGGGCGCTGACCAGCACGCTGTCGTCGGTGGTGTCCAACGTCATCAGCCTGGTCATGGTGCTCGGCACCATGCTCGTCCTGTCGTGGCAGGTCACGCTGGTCGCACTGGTCCTGCTGCCGATCTTCATCTTCCCGGCCAAGTGGGTCGGCCGCCGGATGTCCGCGCTGACCCGCGAGCAGATGCGGCTCGACGCCGAGATGAGCTCGGTGATGACCGAGCGGTTCAACGTCGCCGGGGCCATGGTCGCCAAGCTGTACGGCAGGCCGGACGACGAGGCGGACCACTTCGCCGAGCGCGCCGGCCGGGTGCGCGACGTGGGCGTGATCGTCGCCATGTACGGCGCGGTGTTCCGCATCGCGCTCGGCCTGGTCGCCGCGCTGGCGACCGCGCTCGTCTACGGGCTCGGCGGCGTGCTGGCGATCTCCGGGGCCTTCGCGCTCGGCACCCTGGTCGCCCTGTCGTCCCTGCTGATGCGCCTGTACGGCCCGCTGACCAGCCTGTCGAACGTCCACGTGGACGTGATGACCGCGCTGGTGAGCTTCGACCGGGTCTTCGAGGTGCTGGACCTCAAGCCGATGGTCGCGGAGAAGCCGGACGCGCGGCCGATCCCCGACGGGCCGGTCACGATCGAGTTCGACGACGTCCGCTTCCGCTACCCGGCCGCCTCGGAGGTCTCGCTGGCGTCACTGGAGTCGGTGGCCCGCCCGGACACCGGGCCCTCCCAGGAGGTGCTCAAGGGCGTGTCGTTCACCGCGCACCCCGGCGAGCTGGTGGCGCTCGTCGGCCACTCGGGCGCGGGCAAGACGACCATCACCCAGCTCGTGTCGCGGCTGTACGACGTGGACGAGGGAGCCGTCCGGATCAACGGCGTGGACGTCCGCGACGCCACCCTCGACAGCATCAGGGACACGGTGGGGGTGGTCATGCAGGACGCCCACCTGTTCCACGACACGATCGCCAACAACCTCCGCTACGCCCGGCCGGAGGCGACCGACGAGGAGATCTGGGAGGCCCTTCGCGCGGCCCAGATCGCCGACCTGATCAAAAACCTGCCCGAAGAGCTGGAGACGGTCGTCGGCGACCGCGGTTACCGGCTGTCGGGCGGGGAGAAGCAGCGCATCGCCCTGGCCCGGCTGCTGCTGAAGGCGCCGCGGGTGGTGGTGCTCGACGAGGCCACCGCCCACCTCGACTCCGAGTCCGAGGCCGCGGTGCAGCAGGCGCTGAAGACCGCACTGCACGGCAGGACGTCGCTGGTGATCGCCCACCGGCTGTCGACCATCCGCGAGGCCGACACGATCCTGGTGATCGAGGACGGGCGGGTCGTCGAGCGCGGCCGGCACGAGGAGCTTCTGGGGCGGGGCGGCGCGTACGCCGAGCTGTACCGCACCCAGTTCGCCGGCTCCGGCCACGGCGGGTCCTGAGCCGGTCCGAGACCGGGCCCGTTGGGACGCCGGGCTCTTCGGACCGCTCGGGACGACGCGTCGCGAAGTGACTCCGGCATCGCGGGCGGCTTTGGACCCCGGGACGCTTCGGACGACGGGTCAGCGGTAGCCGAGACGGGCGAGCTCTTCCCTGGCCACCTTCTCCACCAGTTCGGTGTCCTCGGCCGACAGCCGCCTGCGCCAGCTTCCCGGCCGGGGGATCGTCGCGCCGTACAGGGCGATCGTGGAGACCTTGGTCTCCAGGAACGACGACACGGCGTCCATGGCCTCTCCCGGCGAGGCCACCATGTCCTCGTACCGGAGGGTCAGCAGGTGCTCGGCGGGCAGCTCGCGGCGCAGGGTCGCGCTCAGCCGTACGGCGCCGCGCCAGCGCAGCGCGCACTTGCCCGCGGGCGGCATCGCGGCCCAGCGCTCGCGGTGCTCGGCCGAGCGCACGCCGAGGAACGGATTGGGGAACTCGGCGTCCTCGCTCAGCATGTGGGGCTTGACCCAGGTCATGCAGGCCGGGTCGGCCAGCATGTCGGCGACCACGTCACGCCCGTCGCGGATGATCTGGATGAGCCGGGCGTCGGGGAACGCCCGCAGCAGCACCGGCGCGCTGTAGAGCAGGTCGGGGCTGGCGTCGCCGAACCGGGACGGCGTTCCCGGCCCCACGCACGGCCCCACGCCGACGATGCCGCCCGCCTCCCGGCAGGCCGCCGAGCACTCCGCGCACGCCGCCGGGACCACCTGCCAGGCCTCCGCGAGCACGTCGCGCAGCACCTGCGGGGCGCCGCCGCTGCGGGCGATCGACGGTCTCCTGGCGAAGGCGTAGACGACCCGGGAGACCGAGGCCCTGCCCATGGTCACGTGGAAGCCCGGTGAGCGCTTGAGCACACGGCCCAGCAGGTCCGCGCCGGAGTGCGGGGCCGCAACGACGAACACCGGGCGGCGGACCTTGACACCGTTGACCACGAGGATGTGCGTCGGAGGTCGCATAGATACCGCTAAGTCTGACACCCTTTGAAGGGTGAGCGAGCGCTTCCGCGGCGGGGCGGGTGGTGACGCCTCTGTAACGGTCCCGAGCCTGCCCCGGCGGCTGCGGCCCGGGGATACCGTCGCGCTGGTCGCGCCGTCCGGCCCGGTCGATCCCGTACGGCTCGAGCGCGGCACGGAGGTCCTCACCGGGCTCGGGCTGCGGGTCGTGCACGGGGAGTCGATCCTCGCGCGGGAGGGCTACCTCGCCGGGTCCGACGAGGCGCGCGCGGCCGACCTGCGGGACGCGTGGTGCGATCCCGGGGTGGCGGCGGTCGTCTGCGCCAGGGGCGGCTACGGCGCGACCCGGCTGCTCGGGCTGCTCGACTGGGACGCGATGGCGGCGGCCGGGCCGAAGATCCTGCTCGGGTCGAGCGACATCACCGCGCTGCACCGGGCCTTCGCCGAGCGGCTCGGCGTGGCGACGCTGTTCGGGCCGATGCCGGCGACCGCGGTGATCGGCGGCCCCGACGGGCCCGAGCCGGCCACCCTCGCCCACCTGCGGGAGGCGCTGTTCGAGGGCGGCACCCCCGCGCCGATCAAAGGCGGCCGGGTGATCGTGCCGGGCCGGGCCGAGGGCAGGCTCACCGGGGGCAACCTCGCCCTGCTCGCCGCCCTCTGCGGCACGCCGTACGCGCTGCGCGCCCGAGGGCGCATCGTGCTGCTCGAGGACGTGACCGAGGAGCCGTACCGGATCGACCGCATGGTGACGCAGCTGCTGCAGGCGGGGTGCCTCGACGGCGCCGCGGGCATCGTGCTGGGATCGTGGGTGGACTGCGGCGACCCGCTGCCCATGCTCGCCGAACGCCTGGCCCCGCTGGGGGTGCCGGTGCTCGCGGAACTCCCTGTGGGTCATGGCACACCACAGATGTGTGTGTGGTTGGAGACGAATGGGGCTATCGTGACCGAAACGTGTTCGCTCTCGGGCATGTTCCGCGACTCGGGCGGGGCAACCTGAGACCCACCCCCGGAGGCACCCGGGCGGCGGCGAAGGGATGGTGCGTTGGGATTCTTGCGGCGATTGCTCAGCCGGACGCGGCCGGACCATCCCGCCCCGAGATCCGTCGAGGACGTCGACCTCGACTCCCTGCTCGCCCTGGTCGCCGAGACCATGGGGTATAGCTGCGTGTTCGCGCCCGACGGCACGTCGCTGACGCTGACCTCCCCCGAGCGTGAGCGGGTGGTGAACCTCGTCGGCCTGCGCCGGGAGGCCGCCCGGCGCACCCGGGAGGACTGGCCGATGCTGGTCTCCGAGCATCTGGCCCACGCCGTCTCCGGCGAGCCGTTCGACGCCTGCAACCTCACGCCGATCAAGCCGCTGCTGCGCACCCGGGTCCACGCCGCCGACGACCCGGCCTTCCCCGACCCCTCCCGGATCATCGGCCGCCACCTCAGCGCCGACCTGATCGAGGTGCTGACCATCGGAGCCCGTCCGGTGCGCCCGGAGGAGGCGTTCTGCTGGCCCATCCCGCCGGCCGAGGCGATCGACGTGGCCATCGGCAACGCCCTGGCCGACGAGCGGCCCACCGTGTCGCGCCTCGACCTCGCCGGGACCGAGGTGTCGGTGCTGACCGCGCCCACCGCGGCGGCCCACCTGCGCCGCCTGTCGGCGTACATGGACGTGCCCGAGGACGGCGTGCTCGCCGCGCTGCCGCACCGGGGCATGGTCGCGGTGCACCCGGTGGCGGGCATCGGCGTGGTCCGCGCGATCGAGCGCCTGCGCATCTTCGCGCATCGGGAGCACGCCGGACGGGACGACGGGCTCAGCCCGCACGTGTACTGGTGGCGCCGGGGCAAGCTGACCCGCATCCAGGCCGACCTCGTCAGCCACGACGGGCAGACCCGCCTGGTCGTCGCGCCGCCGCCGGAGTTCGCCCGCCTCCTCGCCCGCATCGCCGGGCAGTCCTGACCCGCGGCGGCGGGCGGCGGTGAGCCCGCGCGGGCGGCCGCCCGCTTGGCCGTGCCGCCGCGCCGCCGGGTCGGGCGCTGCGGCGCCAGGCGGTGCCGGGCCGCCCGGGCTCCGCCGGTGCCCCCGGCTACCGCCCCTCGCCGTAACGGGCCAGCGCCTGGGCCGTACGGATCAGGTGGATGTGGCTGAACGCCTGGGGGAAGTTGCCGAGCTGGCGGCCCGCCTTGGGGTCGTACTCCTCGGCGAGCAGGCCGACGTCGTTGGTGAGCGCGACGAGGCGTTCGAACAGCTCGACGGCCTCGTCGTAGCGGCCGGTCATGGCTCTGGCCTCGGCGAGCCAGAAGCTGCAGGCGAGGAAGGCGCCTTCGCCGCCGGGCAGGCCGTCGACGGGGTTGTCTTCCGCGAGCGGGTAGCGCAGGACGAAACCGTCGGTCATGAGCTCGCGCTCGACGGCCCGGACGGTGCCGATGACGCGGGGATCGTCGGGAGGCAGGAAGCCGACGATGGGGATCTGCAGGAGCGCGGCGTCCAGTTCGCGGGAGCCGTACGACTGGGTGAAGGTGTTGCGGACCGGGTCGTAGCCCTTGTCGCACACCTCGGCGTGGATGCGGTCGCGCAGGGCACGCCAGCGCTCCACGTCGCCGCGCCGGCCGAGCTCCTCGATGACGCGGACCATGCGGTCGGCCGCGACCCAGGCCATGACCTTGGAGTGGACGAAGTGGCGGCGGGGCCCGCGTACCTCCCACAACCCCTCGTCGGGCTGGTCCCAGTTGTGCTCGAAGAACTCCATGGCCTTCGTGACCAGGGCCCAGGCGTGGTCGTCCGGCGGCATGCCCTGCTTGCGCGCCTGGTAGAGCGCGTCGACGACCTCCCCGTAGATGTCGAGCTGGAGCTGGGTGGCCGCGCCGTTGCCGATGCGGACGGGCCGTGAACCCTCGTAGCCGGGCAGCCAGTCGAGGGTCGCCTCCGGCAGCCGGCGTTCGCCGGCCACGCCGTACAGGACCTGGATGTCCTCGGGGCGGCCGGCGATGGCGCGCAGCAGCCAGGAACGCCAGGCGTCGGCCTCCTCGACGTACCCGGCGCCGGTCAACGCGTCGAGCGTCATCGCCGCGTCGCGCAGCCAGCAGTAGCGGTAGTCCCAGTTGCGCACCCCGCCCAGGTGCTCGGGCAGCGACGTGGTCGGGGCGGCCACGATGCCGCCGGTCGGGCTGTACGTCAGCGCCTTCAGCGTGATCAGCGAGCGGATCACCGCGTCGCGCCAGGGACCCCGGTAACCGCAACGGGAGACCCACTCCTCCCACAGCAGCCTGGTCTCGGTGAGCTGCTCCAGCGGGTCGATGCGCTCGGGCTGCGGCTGGTGTGACGGGTGCCAGGTGAACACGAACGGCAGCCGCTGCCCCGCGGTGACGGTGAACGTGGCCTGGTGCCGGAAGCCGCCGCCGCGCAGCGGGACGGGCGAGTGGATCCACACCGAGTCTGGGCCGCCGATCGCGTGCAGGTGCCCGTCCGTGCGCCGCACCCAGGGGACGATGCGGCCGTAGTCGAAGCGGATGCGAATCTCCGTCGTCATCTCCACGGTTCCGGACAGGCCCTCCACGATCCGTACGAGATCGGGGTTGGCGTGCCGGGGCGGCATGAAGTCGACGACCTTGACCGCCCCGGTGGGCGTTTCCCAGAAGGTCTCAAGGATGAGCGTGTCCGCGACGTACGCGCGGCGCAGGGCCCGCTCGTGCCCGCTGGGGGCCAGGCGCCAAAAGCCGTTGGACTCGTCGCCGAGCAACCGGGCGAAGCAGGAGGGGGAGTCGAACCGCGGCAGGCAGAGCCAGTCGATCGAGCCGTCCAGGCCGATGAGAGCGGCCGACTGCATGTCGCCCACGAGGGCGTAATCCTCGATCCGCATGCCCGTCACGGTACCCGGCGCCGGCCGTGCGCTCATCCGCGGGCCGATCGTCGTACGGCTGAATCGCTTTACCGCTCCGGGAAGACAAACGTACTCTTTTCTCTGCCGATTTCCGTCGATCGTGCCGGAGTCCGCCGTTCTCATGACTAATCCGCCGTCGGTGCCGTCACCGGCTCCGCAGCCGTCGCCCGCGCCCGTGACCACGAAAGACGCGCCCGCTGCGCGACCTTCGCCGACGCCTCAGCCGTCCCCGATCGCGGCAATTAATGACGGCTATTCCAGGATAAATCCGGCCTCGATGGATGACGGACACTCATGACGATGGATGAGAGGTCGACAAGACCGCGACCAACGCAACGGACCGCTACCGGCGGTTGGAGGCCTATGACCGATGGCTGTACGACGGGCTGGCGGGAAAACCCTGGCGTGAGGTCGTGGAGCCTCTCGATCGTGGCTTTCTGACCGCATTCGCCCAGTACGGATCATGACGCGCCTCCGGCTTGTCACGCCGTTCGTGCTGGCGGGACTGTTGCTTGCATCGGGTGCCTGTAGCAAGGAGAGCAAGCAAGCGGATCGCACTCCTCTGCCGACAGTCGCGGCTTCGCCTTACATCTGCGGGTATCTGCCGCTCAAAGCCGTCGAACTCATGACAGGCGTGAAGAATCCCTTGGTGCGAGGCGGCTTCGATTTGACCAGTGCCGGTGGCGTCGGGGACGGAGGCTGCGCCGTCTACCAACCGGATGGTGAACGCCTGAAGGTCCTCGAAGTTGGTCTCAGCCCGGATGGCCACGTCGACGATGTCGAGGATCAGCTCGACGATGGAGCCCTCCCGCTGCCGGAGATCGTCCCGGGGGGTGTCGGCTATTACCTCGAGCGCCGTCAGGGCGAGAGGTTCGCCGCATCAGCACTGCTCGTCCGGGGCAAGGCAGAGCTCGGAGTCGATTTGCTGGTAGGTGTCGAGGGACGGGACAACGCGGGGGACGTGGTGGCGTTGATGAAGCTGATCGCACCCAAGCTGATCACGGACGCGAGCGATCCGGGGGCGAGTCCGTCCAGGTCGGGGAAGGGCTGACCGCGGATGGCGGCGTTGGTGCCCAACCCGCTGTGTCTGGCGCTGGGCTGTCACGTGCGGCCTTCGCGCAGCCGCGCTCGCTTCATCACTGGGCCGCCGCCCCCGGGGCCGCGTGGGGGCGGTCATTGCCGTTTCCGCGGAGCGGATCGTCACGGCTTCGTCGCCGGGGGCCGCGGGGTGTCGGCGGCGGGAGCCCACAGCTTCATGAAGACCTGCGTCGTCGGGCCGATCGTCAGGGCGTACACGATCGTGCCGATCCCGACCGTGCCGCCGAGCAGCCAGCCCACGGCGAGCACGCTGACCTCGACGATCGTACGGGCCAGCCGGATCGACAGGCCGAGCCGGTTGAGGCCCGTCATCAGGCCGTCGCGCGGCCCGGGCCCGAAGTTCGCGTGGATGTAGAGCCCGGAGGCGGCGGCGATGGCCACGATCCCGCCGAAGAGGAAGGCCCACTGCACCGGCCAGGACGCGGGCGCGGGCACCACGGCCATCACCCCGTCGGCGCTGGTGCCGACCACCAGGACGTTGCTGATCGTGCCGAGGCCGGGCCGCTGCCGCAGGGGGATCCACAGCAGCAGCACCACCGCGCCCACCAGGTTGATGCACAGGCCGATCGACCATCCGGTGCGCACCGACATCCCCTGGTGGAAGACCTCCCAGGGGTCGAGGCCCAGCCCGGACCTGACGAGCAGCGCGATCCCGGCGCCGTACAGCGCCAGGCCGACATAGAGGCGGACGAGCCGCAGCGGGAGCGAACGGGAGCGAGGGAGGGAGAGTTCGGTCATAGCCCGGCCATCGTGCCTGCCGGGCGGGTTGCGGGAAAAGGGCCAATCAGAGAAATTGGCCTGCATGGATCGGTATCTCAGCGCCTTCCAGCTCGCCCGGCTCGTACGGAGCGCCCCGGAAACGACGCCCGGCGGAGCGGGAAAAGCACAGAGCGGAGCTGGAAGGGCGCAGAGCGGAGCTGGAAGAGCCCGGGGCGGGGCGGCGACCAGGGCGGCTGCGGGCACCCGGCCTTACTACCGGGCGCTCGCGGAAGCGGTGCGCGGCCTGATCCTCGACGGGAGGCTCGCCGTGGGGGTGCGTCTGCCGGCCGAGCGGCACCTGGCCGAGGAGCTGGGCGTGAGCCGCACCACCGTGACCGCCGCGTACGACCGGCTGCGCGAGCAGGGATACCTGGAGAGCAGGCAGGGGTCCGGCAGCCGAACGGCCCTGCCCGACCCCGGCTCGCTCGGGGCCGACAATCCGTGGCTCGCGCCCGACGACGGCGACGGCCTGCTCCCGCTGCACGCCGCCGCGCCTCCGGCGACGGCGCTGCTCGGCGAGGCCATCGAGGAGGCGGGTGCCGACTACCACCGGTACGCGCTGGGCATGGGCTACCACCCGGCCGGGCTCGCGCCGCTGCGCGAGGCGATCGCCCGCAGGTACGGCGAGCGCGGGCTGCCCACCCGGCCCGAGCAGATCCTCGTCACGTCCGGGGCCCAGCACGGCATCCACCTGCTGATGTCGGCGTTCGCCGGGCCGGGGGACGCGGTGCTGGTCGAGTCGCCGACCTACCCGCACGCGCTCGACGCGGTGCGGCTGCGCGGGGCCCGCATGGTGCCGGTGGGCGTTCAGGAGGACGGCTGGCATCTCGACCTGGTGAGCGGTGCGATGCGCCAGTCGGGGGCCCGCCTCGCGTACGTCATCCCCGACTTCCAGAACCCGACCGGGCACCTGATGTCCGGCGAGGGCCGCGCCGAGCTGGTGGCGGCGGCCCGCCGGCACGGTGTGACGCTGGTCGCCGACGAGAGCTGGGCGGAGCTGGCGCTGGAGGAGCCGGCGCGTGCGGCGCCGCTGGCCGCGTTCGACACCGACGGCCGGGTGATCACGGTGGGGTCGGCCTCGAAGCTGTGGTGGGGCGGCCTGCGGGTCGGCTGGATCAGGGCGAGCGCCGCCACCGTCCGCCGCCTGGCCGGGCTGCGGGCCGCCGTGGACCTCGCGGGCGGGGTTTTCGATCAGCTCGTGGTGGCGCACCTGTTCGGGCGGATCGAGGAGACACGCGCCGAGCGCCGCCGTACGCTCGGCGCCTCGTGCGCGGCGCTCGCCGCGGTGCTGCGCGAGGAGCGGCCGGGCTGGGCGTTCACGGTGCCGCGCGGCGGCGGCTCGCTGTGGGTGCGGCTCGACGGGCCGGTGGCGCGCTCGGTCGCCGAGGCCGCCGCGGCCCGGGGCGTACGGCTGGCCCCGGGGCCGTGGTTCGGCGTGGACGGCACGCTGGAGCGGTATCTGCGGCTGTCGTTCACCCAGCCGCCGGCCGTGCTCGAGGAGGCGGTGCGCCGTATCGCCCGCGACCCGGCGAGTTACCGGCCGTGCGAGCCGCTCACGCCCACCCTGTGACGGCGCTCAGCCCGCGGTGGGCACGGACGGCACGTGGTGCTCGGCCATCAGCGTGCGGAGCCTGCGGACGAACAGCAGCATCAGCAGGCCGGCCGCGATGGCGGCGAGCGCGAGGACGAGGTAGTACGCGGGCATCGGCACGACCTTGGTCAGCCGGTACGCCTGGCCGCCGACGGAGTCGCCGAGGGCCATGGAGAGGAACCACAGGCCCATGAGCTGGTTCTCGAAGGCCCGGGGGGCGAGCTTGTTGGTGACCGACAACCCGGCCGGGCTGAGGAACAGCTCGCCGACGGTCTGGATGAGGTAGACCGACAGCAGCCACAGGACCGAGACCTTCACCCCGCCCGAGGCGATGCCGGCCGCGATCGACATGACGACGAAGCTCAGTCCGACGAGCACCAGGCCGACCGCGAACTTCAGCGGCGTGCTGATCCGGTTGCCCGCCTTGAGGAACATCTCCGCGAAGAGGGGGGCGACGAAGATGATCACGAGGGAGTTGATGTTGCCCACCCAGCCCGGTGGGATCGTGAAGCCGAGCACGTCCAGGTCGGTGTCGTTCTTGGCGAACAGCAGCAGCGCGCTGCCGGCCTGGTCGTAGACGAGCCAGAAGATCGCGGCGGCGAGGAACAGCCACACGTACGCGAACAGGCCCCTCCGCTCCTCCGCGGTGACCTCGTGCGAGGAGAACAGGAAGGCGAAGTACGCGACCGGTACGGCGGCCGTCACGACCGTGAGCACGATGGCGAAGCGGTCCACGGTGAGCGTGCCGCTGAGCGCCCACAGGGCCAGCGCGCCCCCACCGGCGGCGAGCGCGACGCTCCCGACGACCTTGAAGCGCCGCTCCTCCTCGGGCGTGAGCCGGTGGTCCGGCTCCTCCCCGGCGCCGCACAGGGTCGCCCGGCCGCGTACGTACTGGATCAGGCCGAAGGCCATGCCGAGCGCCGCCGCGCCGAAGGCGAGGTGCCAGCGGCCGCCCGTCTGCAGCCACGGCACGATCATGATGCCGAGGAACGCGCCGAGGTTGATGCCCATGTAGAAGATCGTGTAGCCGGAGTCGCGCCGGGCGTCGTCCTCGTGCCGGTACAGCTCGCCCACCAGCGCCGAC
Source organism: Microbispora sp. (assembly GCA_019689655.1). Taxonomy (GTDB): domain Bacteria; phylum Actinomycetota; class Actinomycetes; order Streptosporangiales; family Streptosporangiaceae; genus Microbispora. The sequence goes on along the minus strand of JADGHC010000057.1, from coordinate 2,569 downwards.
ATGTTCGGCTTGAGCAGGCCGCTGCCCAGCGCGATCAGCACGAGGCCGAGCCAGACGAAGCCCCCGCCGAGCGGCATCGCCATGCTGATGTGGCCGCCCATGATGACCAGCGCGCCGCACAGCACGGTGCGGCGCGCGCCGAGCAGCCGGTCGGCGAGCCAGCCGCCGGTGAGGGCGAGCAGGTAGACCGAGGCGATGTAGACGCCGTAGATGCCGACCGCGGTCGTCTCCGGCAGCCCCATGCCGCCGCGCACGACGGGCGCCGTCAGGAACAGCACGAGGATGGCGCGCATGCCGTAGTAGCTGAAGCGCTCCCACATCTCCGTGCCGAACAGTGTGGCCAGCCCCCGCGGATGGCCGAAGAACGTCCGCTCTCCCGTCGGCGGACCCGATCTTCCGGTTGCCATGCGTTCTCCCCCCGGTCACGCACCGTCCCCGTACGATACCTGGCTTTATGTCCTGTTTGTCCGATTGGGGGGGCTTCGTATAGCACATCCCGCCGTGCTTCGTTCCACCGGGGTCTTGTCTGCGGTGATCTGCTGTGGTGCGATGCATGCCACCCGTGCGAGATGCCCCGTTGGGAGGCGCGATGACCGGCGTACTTGAGGAGCGGGCCGCGATCGAGCAGGAGATCGCCGGCAGGACGGTGTGCGAGCAGCTCAGGTGGGCCGCGCAGGAGCATCCTGACGCGCCGGCCTACTCCGATCCCGCCGGGGGCGGCTGGACGACGCTGACCTACGCCGAGGCGCGCCGGCGTGTCCTGGAGATCGCCGCCGGCTTCGCCGCGCTCGGCCTGCGGCCCGGCGACGCCGTCGCGCTGATGCTGGTCAACCGCAGCGAGCACGTGCTGGCCGACCTCGGCGCGGTCCACGCGGGCGCCGTGCCCTGCTCCGTCTACGCCACCTTCGCCCCCGAGCAGATCGCGTACGTCGCCCGCGACGTCGGGGCGCGGGTCGCGGTGCTCGGCGGCCCGGCCGACCTCGCCCGCTGGGAGCCGATCCTCGGCGAGCTGCCCGCGCTGACGCGGATCGTCATGCTGGAGGGCGCCCCCGAAGGCGACGAGCGCTTCCTGAGCTGGGAGGCGTTCTTGCGGTTCGGCGCGGACGCGCTGGACGCCGATCCGGGCGCGGTGGAGGCCCGCTGGCGCGCGGTGACCCCGCAGGACACGCTGACCGTCCTGTACACCTCGGGGACGACCGGCACCCCCAAGGGCGTCCCGCTGACGCACGTGAACGTGCTGTACGAGATCGCCGCGACCCAGCGCATGATCGATCTGCCCATGCGCAGCACGCAGATCTCCTACCTCACCTACGCCCATATCGCCGAGCGGGTGCTCAGCCTCTACCTGCCGCTGGTCAAGGTCAACCACGTCTACTTCTGCACGGACATGGCGAACCTCGGGGCGACGCTCGGCCAGGTGCACCCGGTGCTGTTCTTCGGCGTCCCCCGCGTCTGGGAGAAGATGATGGCCCGGCTGCAGGCGCTGCTGGCCACCCAGCCGCCCGAGCAGCAGGAGAACGTGCGCGCCGCGATGGCCGCCGGGCTCGCCTACGTCGAGGGGCTGCAGTACGGCCACACCGTCACGCCCGAGGTGCGGGAGGCGTACGAACGGGCCGACGCCGCGCTGCTTTCGGCCGTCCGCGGCATGATCGGGCTCGACCGGGCCCGCTGGTGCGCCACCGCCGCCGCGCCCATGCCGGAGGAGGTGCAGCGGTTCTTCGCCGGCCTCGGCCTGCAGGTCATCGACGTGTACGGCATGACCGAGACGACCGGCGCCTTCACCGCCAACTCGCCCGATGTCTTCAAGCTCGGGACCGTGGGCCGGGCCGAGCCGGGCGTCGAGGTGCGCATCGCCGAGGACGGCGAGATCCTCACCCGCAGCCCGCTCAACACCAGCGGCTACCTCGGCCTGCCCGAGGCGACCGCCGAGCTTCTCGACGAGGACGGCTGGCTGCACACCGGCGACGTCGGCTCGATCGACGAGGACGGCTTCGTGCGCATCGTCGACCGCAAGAAGGAGCTGTTCATCACCTCCGGCGGGGAGAACGTCTCCCCGGCCGCCATCGAGAACCACCTGAAGGAGCACCCGCTCATCGGGCAGGCCCTCGCGTACGGGGACCGCCGGCCGTACCCGGTGGCGATCCTCACCCTGGACGGCGAGGTCGCGCCCGAGTGGGCGCGGGCGCGGGGCATCTCGTTCGGCTCCCCGGCCGAGCTGGCCGCACACCCCGACGTGCTCAAGGAGGTCGAGGCGGCGGTCGAGGCCGCCAACCGCAAGCTCGCCCGGGTGCAGCAGGTCAAGCGCTGGCGGCTGCTGCCCGTGGAGTGGACGGCCGAGTCCGGGGAGCTCACCCCCAGCCTCAAGCTCAAGCGCCGGGTCGTCCACGCCAGGTACGCCGAGGTGATCGACGAGCTGTACTCCGCCCCCTGACCGGGCCCCTCGCCGGGCGGCGGCCGCCGCCGGGTTTTCTGAGTTTTTACCGGGCCGGGAGTGTGTCGGGGGCGGGACGGCAACCGGGCCTGCGTACGGTCACGGGGCATGATGAGACCTCTGCTCGCGACGCTGGTC
>JADGHC010000672.1 GCA_019689655.1 Microbispora sp. | reverse complement strand
GGGTCAATCCTCTCCGAGATAGGTGTCGCGATGCTGCCGGGGCACGAAGCGGCCGGTGCCGGGCTTCGCCAGCACCTGCTTGCCGTCCCAGATGCAGCGGCCGCGCAGATAGGTGGCGGCGACTCGGGCCTTCATGGCCCGGCCGTCATAGGGGGACCAGCGCGCATCCTCGCGGTCGCGGATGTCGCGGGCGTCGAAGACGAAGTCGCCCTTCTCCAGCACCAGCAGGTCGGCATCAGAGCCGACGCGGATCGCGCCCTTCTTCGGGAAGAGCCCGTGGAAGCGGGCCGGGCGCTCGGCGCAGTAGCGGGCCATGAGGGTGGGCGACAGGCCGCGCTCGGTCAGCAGGGTGAACATCAGCGGCGCGAAGCTCTGCAATCCGGTCAGCCCGGCGCCGGGGGCGAAGATGTCGCCGGTATAGATCTTCTTCTCCCGCGGCCAGGGGGCGTGGTCGGTGGAGACATAGGCGATCCTGCCGGCCTGGAAGGCGCCCCACATCCGCTCCACCTCGGCGGCGCTGCGGAAGGGTGGGTTGCACTTCCCGAAGCCTTCCAGCCGGACGATGTCCTCCTCCGTCATGCAGAGATACTGGATGCAGGCCTCGCCCGTGGCCTTGCCGCCCATGCGGCGGAAGACCTCCGCGATCTCGAAGCCGCGGGCCAGGGAGGAATGGGCGATATGGACATGCGCGCCCGTCTCCAGCCCGATCTCGAAGATCTCCAGGTCAGCCATGCTTTCCGCCAGCGGCGGGCGGGTGCGGCAATGCATGATCGGGTCGGTGCGGCCGGCGGCCTTGGCCTCCTCGGTCAGTCGGACGACCAGTTCCTGGTCCTCGTTGTGGATGGCGACCATCAGGCCGGTCTTGGCGATCTCCCGGAAGGCGGCGACCATGGTGGGGTGGTCGATGCGCGGGAAGCGGACCGGGTCGTATTCATAGGTGGAGAGCTTGAAGCTGCAGGCGCCGGCCTCCGCGATGCCGGCGATGGCGTCCACCCCGCCGGTCTTCCGGATGGTCCCGTACAGCGCCATGTCCACATGGGAGGTGCGGTTCACCCACTCCACCTTCTCCCGGAAGATGGCGGCATCCGTGACCGGGCGCGGCACGTCATAGGGCATGTCCACGCAGGTGGTGACGCCGCCGGCGGCGGCCGACATGCTCGCCCCCTCGATCCCCGGCCAGCCGGTGCTGCTGCTGGTGTGCATATGGCCGTCCACCAAGCCGGGCAGGATCAGCTTGCCCGAATGGTCCAGGGTCTCGGCGGCCGGCGGCGGCGCGCCCTGGCCGATGGCGGCGATGGTCTCGCCCCGCACCGCGACATAGCCGCCGGGGATGATGCTGTCCGGCAGGACCAGGTCGCCCAGGATCACTCGGTCGAAGGGAGTCGGCATGGCTGGCTTCCGGCACCGGTTTCGGGAGGCGCCAGCCTAGGCCGCGGCGGTGGCCGCGCCAACCGCCGCGCGGCGCGGTTCAGGCGATGTGCAGCAGCCGGACCAGCAGCAGGCTCATCCCCAGCAGGAACAGCAGCGAAACCACCGCCGCGGCGGTCACCCGGCCGCCGGCTCGCGCCACGCTCCGCACATCCACACCCAGCCCGAGCGCCGCCATGGCCAGCACGGTGAGGAAATTGGCCGCCACCGCCGCCGGCCCGAGCGCCGCCTCCGGCACCAGCCCGGCCGAGCGCAGTCCGGCAAGCGCCAGGAAGCCGAGGACGAACCAGGGCACCATCCTGTGCAGCGGCGGCCGCGCCCGGCCCGCCGCGCCACCCTCCTGCCGCGCCGCGACCAGGGAGAGCAGCAGTACCACCGGCCCCAGCATCAGCACCCGCACCAGCTTCACCAGCGTGCCGAGCTGCGCGCTGACCATGCCGACCGGCATCGTCGCCGCCAGCACCTGCGGCACGGCATAGACGGTCAGCCCCGCCACCACGCCGTATTGCACCTCCGTCACACCCCCGATCGTGACCAGGAGCGGCAGGGTCAGCACCACCACGACGCCGAGTACCGCGGTGAAGGCGATGGAGGCGGCGACATCCTTGCCCTCCGCGCCGATCACCGGCGCGACGGCGGCGATGGCGGAATTGCCGCAGATGGAATTGCCGCAGCCGACCAGGATCGCCAGCCGGTGCGACAGGCCGAGCCCCCGGCCGACCAGGTAGCTGACGCCGATCGCCAGCACAACCAGCCCGGCAATGCCGAGCAGCAGCCCCGGCCCCACGGCGAGCAGGGCGCCGTAGCTGACCGAGAGCCCGAGCAGCAGCACCGCCACTTCCAGCAGGAATTTCGCGCTGAAGCCGATGCCGGGATCATATTGCCGGCCGGGCTGCCACAGGGAGCGGACCGCGGTGCCGAGCAGAATGGCCAGGACCAGCGCCTCCAGCCAGGGATGGCCAAAGGCGGCTTCCTCGGCCTTCTGCAGCAGGATCGCGGCCAGGGTGACAGCGGAGCAGAGAAGGACGCCCGGCAGCAGTCGCTGCGCCGTTCGCATCAGTGACATGGAAACCTCGGGAGGGGACGCGGCGGGCCTGCCGCCCATCGGCGGGGCGAGCTACACCCCGGCGCCCCATAACTCGAATACATTTATCCCATGCGGCCATAGACTGAGGTTATGCCGATCAATCTCCACCTGCTGCGCCTCTTCGCCATGGTTGCGCGGCATCGCAGCTTCTCCCGCGCCGCCGAGGCGCTGCACATCAGCCAGCCCGCCATCTCCAAAGGAGTGCGGGAGCTGGAGGCGCAGCTCGGCACAAGGCTGCTGGAGCGCGGCGGGCCGGGCGGCGTGACGCTGACCGAGGCGGGCCGTGTCCTCGCCGGCCATGCCGCCACGCTGTTCATGGCGGAACGCGCGGCGGAGGAGGATCTCGCCGCCTTCCGCGGGCTGCATCGCGGCACGCTGGCGATCGGCGCCAGCACCACCATCGCCACCTACCTCCTGCCGCAGGTCATAGGCGCCTTCCATCGCCGCCACCCCCAGGTGGAATTGCGTCTGACCAGCGCCAATACCCGCGCGATCGTGGACCTGCTGCTGGCACGGGAACTGGACATCGCCCTGGTGGAGGGACCGGTGGAGGAGCCCGGCCTGCTGGCCGAGCCCTGGGGCGAG
>JADGHC010000671.1 GCA_019689655.1 Microbispora sp. | reverse complement strand
CCCCCCGTCCCCCGGCCCTGCGTCTCCGGGCCCCGGGTCTCCGGGCCCGGGGTCCCCGGGGCCGTCATCGGGATCATCATCGGCGGCGGGGCCGGGTTCGCGGCGGACACGGGCGACCAGGACGGACGGTTCCTCGCCTGAGGAGCCGGCGACGGGCCGCTGCGGACGAGTGGCCTCCAGCCGTTCGTCGCCGCTGACCACCCGGCGCGCGGTGAAGGTGATCTCCCCTTCCGGCTGCCCGGACGGCACGGCGGGTTCCGGCGCCGCGGCGGCCGCGGGGCTCTCCACGGGCGTCCAGGCGACCGCGAGGGCGCCTCCGATCAGCCCCAGCAGCATGCCGATCAGGAAGCCGCCCAGGTTGGCGTAGACGAACGACGCGATCGACACCAGTACGGCGACCACGCCGAGGAAGACCCGCTGGTTGGGCTGCAGCCAGATCAGCAGGCCGAGGATGATCAATACCAGCGCGATCAGGTAGGTGGCGCCGACCGTGCCCGATTGGATGATGAGCGGCAGGGCCTGGGTCGCGAACGGAATGCTCAGCAGTTCCAGGCCGGCCACGAGCACCAGCAGGCCGCCCCAGAACGGCCGCGACCGCCGCCAGGACCCGTTCATCGCCGCCCGCCCGGGGTCGCACACCGGTCCATGTGAAGCACCCGCATCAGAAGCACTCGTGTTCGCCCGGCTCCACCGTCAGCTTCAACCCCGGCAGCTTGAACGTCGCCGCGTTCACCGCCCAGGAGATCTGCCGGAAGTTCTTGATCCTGACCTCGCCGGCCTGCTGGCCGAACATGCCCGGCGCGCCCTCGCCGCCCGGAAGCTGATCGAGGGAGCCGGCGTCGCGGCCCGCCTCCAGCTTCGAGAAGACCGCGTTGCCCTCGATCTGGGACGCATCGACGATCATGTTCTCGGCGGTCACCGGGTCCTTGCCCGTCCCGGCGGTGATCCGGATGGTCACGGCGCCGATGGGCGACTTCACCAGGACCGTCTGGCACATGTTGGTCAGGGTGGCCTTCCGGATGCCGGAGACGGCGACCGGGATCTTCTGGCCCTTCTTGTTCTCCACCGTGCTGCCGTACTGGACGAAGCCCTGGCCCTCCAGGGTGTCGGCGGAGACCTTGAACGTGTCGCCGGAGACCACGAACGACGCGCCGATCGCCCCCTCGGCGGTCGCGCCCACCAGTACGGAGGCGACCGCGAGCGCCGGAACGAAGACGAATGCGAAGCGCTTCCACCGCACGCGTCCCTGCCGGACGCGTCCCTGTTGAGCCATGAGTCACCTCGGGGGGGTACCAGTCAAGTGCAGAAGCAAAGTTACGGACGAGTACCCGTAAGGGTGAAGTGACTCTGGATCACATTTCAGTTACGGCGCGCAGCGGGAAACGGCCCCTCCGTAAGCGATGGGCGCCGTCCGCCATCACGCGATCATGCGGTCAGGCGCCGGTGCGCTGCTCCGAGGCGGCGTCGGCCCGATAGAGGTCCGGTTCGAGGTAGATCACCCGGGCCATCGGGACGGCCTCACGGATGCGCCGCTCGGCCTCGTCGATGCCCCGCGCGACCTCGCCGGCGGTGTCGTCGTGCTCCACCGCGATCTTGGCGGCGACCAGCAGCTCCTCCGGGCCGAGGTGCAGGGTCCGCAGGTGGATGACCCGGCTGACCTCGGGGGCGGCCTCAAGCGCGGCGCAGATCTTGTCCTCCACCTCGGGAGCCGCGCTCTCGCCGATCAGCAGCGACTTGGTCTCGGTGGCCAGGATGATCGCGATCACGCCGAGCAGCAGGCCGATCATGAGGGTGCCCACGCCGTCCCACGCGCCGTTGCCGGTGGCCACGGCCATGGACACGCCGAACAGCGCGAAGACCAGGCCGAGCAGCGCGCCGAGGTCCTCCAGCAGCACGATCGGCAGCTCGGGGGCCTTGGCCCGGCGGACGAACGAGACCCAGGACCCGTTGCCCTTGAACTCCCTCGATTCCTTGATCGCGGTCCTGAAGGAGTAGCTCTCCGCGGCGATCGCGAAGATCAGCACGGCGAAGGCCCACGCCGGCGACTCCACCGGATGCGGGTCGACCAGCTTGTGCCAGCCTTCGTACAGCGAGAACAGGGCGCCGATCGTGAACAGGACCACGGCCACGACGAACGAGTAGAAGTAGCGCTCCCGGCCGTACCCGAAGGGATGCGTGCGGGTGCTCTTCCGGGCGGCCCGCTTGTTGCCGACCAGCAGCAGCAGCTGGTTGCCGGAGTCCGCCACCGAGTGGACCGACTCGGCGAGCATCGACGACGACCCGGTGAAGACGAACGCCACGAACTTCGACGCCGCGATCGCCAAGTTCGCGCCGAGGGCCGCGATGATCGCCCTGGTACCGCCACCCGCACTCACGTCGCACTCCTCACATCGATCGGCCGAAGCGATCCTAGTGCCCTTTCCGCCGACTCCGCCCCGCCGCGGACATCCGTTCCCTAACGGGAAAGTCCGGCACGGATGTCGGCCCCGACGGCGGCCGGGTCCCTCCCGTACCCGAGGGCGAGGTAGACACTCGCGTAGTCGCACAGGCCGATCAGGGCGGCGAGCCGGTCCAGCGGATGCACGCCGTCGGCCAGGATCTCGGAGACCGGAACCCCCCGATCCTCGGCCAGCCGTACGGCGGCCGCGCGGGCCGCGGCCACCTGCGGGTGCTCCTCCGTGTCGCGCAGCAGGAACAGGCGCAGCCGCGCGCCCTCCCCCGGCTCGTCGGCGAACGGGTCGGCGAAGACGTCCCGCCCGGCCAGCGGGCCCCCGAACGTCACGATCTGGTTGTGGGCGGCCTCGGGCAGCTCGCCCCAGACCGCCGGGTAGCCCGCGTCCTCGCCGAGCCGGTCGGCCAGGCGGCGGGCCGCCACCGCGGCCAGCGGCGAGGTGCCCCAGATGACCGGAAGCGTCCCGGCCAGTTCCGTCGCCAGCGTCTTGCCGGGGTTGATGAACGACTCGCTCGACGGGCGGCACCGATGGGCCAGGTCCTCCAGCCGCTTGGCCACCGACTCGAACTCGCTCTCCCCCGCCGCGACCAGCCCGAGCGAGGCCACCGCCATAACCGGCGGCACCACGAGCGACCACAGCGTGGCCCTCGGC